>NZ_BAAAZP010000124.1:0-121031 GCF_039536965.1 Nonomuraea antimicrobica
AAGTCCTCGTCGGTCAGCACCCGGTGCGTCACGTGGACGGTGGTCTCGGTGATGCCGTACATGTTGACCAGTTCGGGCGAGCCGGTGCCGTGCCGCTCGACCCAGCCGCGCAGTCGCCCGAGGTCCAGCGCCTCGCCGCCGAAGATGATCCGGCGCAGCGCGGTCAGCGGCTCGCCGGCGTGCCGGTCGGCCTCGATGAACTGGTAGAACGCCGACGGGGTCTGGTTGAGCACGGTCACCCCGCGCTCGCGGACCAGCCGGTGGAAGTCGACCGGGGAGCGGGTCAGCCCGTACTCCGGCACCAGCACCTCACCGCCGTGGGCCAGCGCGCCCCACAGCTCCCACACCGCGAAGTCGAAGGAGTAGGAGTGGAACTGGACCCAGACGTCGTGCGGGCCGAAGCCCATGTCGGGCCGGGTGTTCGCGAGCAGCGTCACGACGGCGGAGTGCGGGACGACGACGCCCTTGGGCCGGCCGGTCGACCCGGAGGTGTAGATCACGTACGCCGGGTCGTGCCAGTCGATCTCGGGCGTGGTGGTGTCCTGCGGCAGGTCGTCTCCTTGCGCGAGCACGCGGGCCGGCACGCCCGCCCTGGCCGCCAGCTCCGTGAAGCGGTCGCGCTGTTCCCTGTCCACGAGAACGACCGTCGGGCGGGCGTCGGCCAGGACGTACTCCAGCCGTTCGTCCGGGTGGGCGAGGTCAAGCGGCACGTACGCGGCCCCGGCTGAGACGATCGCGACCAGGGCGACGACCTGCTCAACGGAGCGCGGGACAGCGACGGCGACCCGTTCGCCCGGTCCGGCCCCGGCCGCGCGCAGCGCCGAGGCCAGCTCGTTCTTCGCCCGCAGCAGTTCGCCGTAGGTCAGCGACCGGGTGCTGCCGTCGAGACCGCATTGGGTGACGGCGGTGGCGGCCGGTGCGCGGCGCGCGGCGGCGTCGAACAGCCCGCCCAAGGTCTGCGGGGTGATCCGCGCGGGGTGTCCGGCCCCGCCGGTCACCAGGTCGTCCGGCCGGGTGAGCAGGCCGGTCAGGTTCCGGACGAACGCGCGCAGGATCGCCCGCGCCTGCCCGTCGCGCAGCAGTTCGCCGTCGTAGATCAGGTTGAAGCGGGGCCGACCGTCGAGTACGCGCTCCACCACCAGCGTCAACGGGTAGTGCGGCGCGCCCTCGTTCACGATGTCGGTGATCACGAACTCGTCGCCCGGCCTGCGCAGGCTGTCCACCTCGGTGGCGACGTCGAACACCACCAGGGTGTCGAACAGGGGGCCGCTGCCGGCCTGGCGGCCGATCCTGGTCAGGGAGACGTGCTGGTGCGCCAGCACCGCGCTCTGGTGCCGGCGCACCGAGGCGAGCAGTTCGCGGGCCGTGGTGGTGCCGTCCCATCGGACGCGTACGGGGATGGTGTTGATGAGCAGGCCCACCACGTCCTCGATGCCGGGCACGTCCGCCTCCCGCCCGGACACCGTGGAGCCGAACACCACGTCCTCGCGGTGCAGGATGCCGCCCAGCGTCACCGCCCACGCGCTGTGCACGGCGACGCTCAGGGGCACGCCCGCCGACCGGACGGCCGCGTCGACGTCGTTCCCGTTTTCGTTCCCGTCCTCGACGGCGGTTTCCGCGAACCGGCCGGACGGGGTGTGCCCCTCGGCGACCAGCGAAGGGCCGGGCAGACCGGCGAGCTGGTCGCGCCACACCCGGTCGCTCTCGGCCTCGTCACGCGCGGCGAGGCGGCGTACGTGGTCGGAGAAGCCGTCGTGCGGGTGCCCCGTCCCCGGCGCGTGGTACTCGGCGAGCAGCGCGCGCAGCATCGGGGGCACGGACCAGCCGTCGGCGACGAGGTGGTGCACGGTCTGTATCAGGACGCTCCTTCCCACACCCGTGCGGATGAGGGTGTAGCGCATCAGCGGGCCGGCAACCAGGTCGAACCCGGCGCGGCGGTCCCGTTCCGCGAGGTCACGGATCTCGCCGGCGGTGATGCCGGGGCGATCCAGGGTCGTGAACGGGGCTCGCACGCCACTGTCCAGCACCGAGACCACGCGGCCGTCGGCGAGGGCCACGAACCGGGCGGCCAGGTTCGGGTACAGCGCGAACAGGCGGGTGGCCGCGGCGGCCAGCCGGTCGGCGTCCACGGCACCGTCAACCGCGCCGTCCACTGGGCCGTCCACTGGGCCGTCCGATGGGCCGTCCAGCGTCAGTATCTGCTGCTCGACGTAACTGCCCGCGGAGTCGTCGTCGAAGACCGAGTGGAAGTACAGGCCCTCCTGCAGCGGGGTCAGCGGCAGGATGTCCCGCAGCGCGGGGCCGTCCAGGGCGTCGACGTCGGCCTGGGTGAGGGACACCGCGCCGAAGTCGCTGGGCGAGTGACCGCCCCGCTCCAGCGCGGCCACCCCGATCAAGGCCGCCCGGAAGTAGTCGCCGATCGTCGCGATGTCCTCGTCGGCGAACATCCCGTCCGGCCAGGAGATGGTGGTGACCAGTTCGTACGCGCCGGTCGGGCCGGGCTCGGCGATCGCGTTGAACTCCAGGGCGCGCGGCAGGCGCATCCTCGGGTCGCGTCTTTCGCCCAACTGCCCCGTGGCGCCCGCGAGCTGCCAGTCGCCCCACCCGCCCGCGTCGAAGCGGCCGAGGTAGTTGAACAGCACCTGCGGGGCGGGCGCGTCGAACCCGGTCCCGGCCAGGTACCGCAGGGCGCCGTAGGACACGCCGTTGCCCGGCACCCGGGCGAGGTCTTCCTTGACCGCCTTGAGCGCCGCGGACAGGTACTCGGGCGCGGTGAAGTCGGCCGTCGCGCCGGGGTCCACGGTCACCGGGAACAGCGTGGTGAACCAGCCGACGGTCCGCGACAGGTCCGGCTCGTAACCGGCGGCGCCCGCCACGAACCGTCCTTCGCGGCCGTGGCCCTCCAGCTCGATGTGCGCGAACGTCTGATCGTCTCCGAGGTCGCGACGCCACCTGGCGAGTGCGACGGCGAGCGCGGTCAGCAGCACGTCGTTGACGCCCGCGTGGAACCTCGCGGGGATCTCGCCCAGCAGCGCGGCGGTGACCTCGGGCCCGACCGAGACCGCCTGCGCTCTCTCACGCGCGACGGTGTCGGACTCAGCCGGCGGACGCCTGCCCAGCGACCCGTCCGCTCCCGGCAGCGGGCGGGCGAAGTAGCCGCGGTCCGCCTCGAACGCCGCGCGCTCCAGCAGTTGCGTCCATCTCCTGAACGACGTGCCCACCGCAGGCAGCTCGATCGGCACGCCCGAGGTGAGCTGCCGCCACCCCGTGGCCAGGTCCTCCATCAGGACCCGCCACGAAACGCCGTCGATCACCACGTGATGGACGACCAGGACCAGTTGCCGGGCCTCGGGCCGCCAGACGGCGCGAAGCATCACGCCGCCCTCCGGGTCCAGCCCCTCGATGGCGAGTTCGACGCACTCGCCGAGCGGCCGGTCGCTCCGCAGCCAGCGCGCGACAGCCCGGCCCGCCTCCGGCTCCAAGCCTGCCCCCGCGCCCGACCCCGTGCCCGCCCTCGTGCCCGCCCCCGTGTCCGCCTCCGCGTCCGACCGCGCGTCCGACCGCGCGCCCGACCCCGCGTCCGACCCCGCGTTCGCCTCCGGTATGTCGAAGCCCCATCGCGCGCCGCGCGTCAGCCTGGCGCGCAACATGTCGTGCCGCCCGACCAGGGCGGCGAGCAGCTCGTCCAGGAGGTCGGCGGTCAGGTCGGCCGGGGTGTTGAGCACCACCGACTGCACGAAGCCGTCGATCGCGTCCGTCGTCCGGCCGAGCCACTGCACGATCGGCGACCCTGTGACGGAGCCGGTCGCGACATCCTCGCGGTCCGCGGCGGGCACGCCATCACGGCTTGCCGCCGCCGCCACCGCCCGCAGGGTGCCGCTGTCGAAGATCTGCGCCGCCGTGAGGTGGAGTCCCGCGTCACGCAGCGCGCTCAGCAGCGAGATCGCCAGAATGCTGTCTCCGCCCAGCCTGAAGAAGTTCTGGTCGGCACCGACCTCGTCCAGCCGGAGCAGCGACGCGACCGCCGCGCACACCACCCGCTCGTTCTCCGTGGCGGGCGGGAGGAACGCGGCCACCTCGGGCAGCGGCTCCGGCAGCGCGCCGCGGTCCAGCTTGCCGTTCGGAGTGAGCGGGAACTCCTTCATCACCACGACGTGCGCGGGCACCATGTACTCGACCAGGTGCTCGGCGGCCCACTCCCGGACCTCGCCGGCCCGCAGGCCCTCGCTCCCCGCCACCGGGATCACGTACCCCACCAGGTAGGTGCCGCCCGCCGCGTTCTTCTTCGCGACGACGCAGGCGTACCGCACCCGGGGGTGCTCCGCGAGGCCGACCTCGACGTCCTCGATCTCCAGCCGCATGCCGCGGATCTTGATCTGGTTGTCGGCCCGGCCGAGGAAGTCCAGCGACCCGTCCGGCGCGAACCGCGCGAGGTCGCCGGTCCGGTACAGCCGGGAGCCGTCGCCGGCGAAGGGATTCGCCACGAACCGGGACGCCGTCAGGCCGGGCGCGTTGACGTACCCGCGGCCCAGGAGGAACCCGCCCACGTACAGTTCGCCGCCGACGCCGACCGGGACCGGGCGCAGCTCGTCGTCCAGCACGTACAGCTCGGTGTTGGGGTTGGCCCTGCCGATCGACGTCGACAGGCGTTCGGCCGCGCCCCGGTAGATGACGTGCGAGACGCCGATCGTCGTCTCGGCCGGGCCGTAGCCGTGGTACATGGGGATGTCGAGCCGGGTGCGGAAGCGTTCGTACAGCTCCGGGGTCAGCACCTCGCCGCCGCACCACACGTGCCTCAGGCTGGCCAGCCGCCCGGAGTCGCCCGCGATCTCCAGCAGCACGTCCAGCATGGACGACACCAGGTACGTGAAGGTGACGCGCTGCTCGGCGATCACGCTGAGCAGGTGATGCGGGTCGCGTTCGCCGCCGGGTCGCAGGATGACCAGCCTGCCGCCGTACACCAGTGGCAGGAAGATCTCGTTGATGGAGATGTCGAAGGACAGCGGCGCCTTGAACAGCGACGCGTCGTCGTGGCCGAACCCCAGGATCTCCCTGCCCTGCCACAGCAGGCGCTCGCTGATCGCCTCGTGCCGGATCATCGCGCCCTTGGGCCGCCCGGTCGAGCCCGACGTGAAGATCACGTACGCGAGGGCGGCGCCGGGCACGCCGACCTCGGTGTCGTCGGCGGGATACGAGCCGAACCGCCAGTCGTCGAGGTCGAGGCCCACGGCCTCCGGCTCGCCCGCGTCCCGCTCGCCGGAGTCGTTGAGCTGCACGACGACCCGGGCGTCCTCGATGACGACCGCTCTGCGCTCGGCGGGCCACTGCGGGTCGAGCGGCACGAACGCGCACCCCGCCTGGAGCACGCCCAGCAGCCCGATCACCATCTCGGCGGAGCGGCCCAGCGAGATGCCGACGATCTGCTCGGCGGTGAGCCCGCGGGCGATCAGGTGGTGGGCCAACTGGTTGGACAGCTCGGCCGCCTCACGGTAGGTCAGCGACCGGCGCCCGTCCACGATGGCGATGGCGTCCGGCCGGGTCCTGGCCTGCTCCCTGAACATCTCCACGAGGGTCGGGCGGACCCGGTCGACCCTGGTGTCGTTCCATTCGGCCAGGGCGGCGAGCCGGGCCGGCACGCTGGACGGGCCGACGGTGCCCAGGGGCCGATCGGGGAAGTCGGCCAGATCGTCCAGCGCGAGCTGTGCGTCGGTCAGCGAGACGCTCTTGGGGACGGTGATGCCGCGGCCGTCCGCGCCGACCTCCCAGCCGCCGTCCCCGCCGTTGTCGACCCATCCGAGGACGTCGGCGAACAGGGTGCCGGGGGTGAGGTCGAGGCTGTCGGGGCCCTGGCCCGTCGCCCAGTAGGCCAGCCCGATGGCGCACGCCTTGGTGATGGTGCTGTCGGAGTGTTCGCCGGTCCGCCGGCGCACGTCGGCCAGGCGCGCGGGAGAAAGCAGTGCGAGACGCGTGCTCGGTTCCGTCATCGAAGACTCAGCCGTCCCTTTCGAAGGATGAAGGTTCTTGCCATGCGCGCCACAGCCGCGCGTACCGGCCCTCCAGGGCCACCAGTTCTTCGTGGGTTCCCTGCTCCACGACGCGGCCGGTGTCCAGCACGGCGATGCGGTCCGCCGCCATCGCCTGGGTCAGCCGGTGCGCCACGTACAGCGTGGTGCGGCCCGCGCACGCGGCCGACACGGCCCTGTCCAACTCGGCGGCGCCCTGGCTGCCCGCCTCCGCGGTCGACTCGTCCAGCACCACCACCGGGGATCGGCCCAGCATCAGCCGGGCCAGGGCGATCTGGGCGACCTTGGTGCCGTCCAGGCGCTCGCCGCCCTCGCCGACCAGGGTGTGCAGCCCGTCGGGCAGGGCCGCGACCCACGTGTCGGCGCCGACCCCGCGTAACGCGTCCATCAGCTCGCCGTCGCTCGCCTCCGGCGCGGCCAGCCGCAGGTCCTCGGCGAGCGGGCCGGAGAACACGTGCGTCTCCTGCGTCAGGATGCTCACCAGGGCCCGCGCCCCGGCCTCGTCCAGGTCGGCGAGGTCGGCCGACCCGATGCGCACGGACCCGGCCTGCGGGCTGCCGATGCCCGCGATCAGCGCCGCCAGGGTCGACTTGCCCGCGCCCGTCGCCCCCACCAGCGCGAGCGAACCGCCCGCCGGGATCACGAGGTCGACCTCCCGCAGGACCGGCCGCTCGGAGCCGGGATAGCTGAACGTCAGCCCTTCCACCGTCACCGGGTACGGCCCGCCCTCGACGGGCACGGCGCCCGCGCGGCCCTCGGATCGTTCCTCTGGGGCCTCGCCGAGCACCCCGACCAGCCGGGTCAGGCTCGCGCCCGACTTCTGCGCCTCGTCGAAGGTGAACAGGATCGCGCCCAGCGGATTGAACAGCCGGTGGAACAGCAGCGGGGCCACCGACGCCTCGCCCAGGGTGACGGAGCCGGTCTCCAGCAGGACGTACCCGACCACGATGATGAGGACCAGCCCGATGAACTCGGCGCGGTTCTCCCTGCCGACGAACCGGCCGAAGAACCGGAACACCTCGACGCCGAGATCGCGCACCCGCCACGACTCGCTGGTGACCCGCTCGCGGAAGACCTCCTCAAGGCGGTACGCCCGGACGGTGCCGATCCCGTTCAGGCCGCTGATCAACGCCTGCGCGCGATCGGCCTGGGCCTCCCGCTGCCGCCGGTAGAGCGGTGCGGACCTGGGGAGATACCACCGCAGGGCCAGCCCGTACGCGGGCAGCGCCCCGGCGCCCGCCAGCCCGAGCCGCCAGTCCAGCCCGAACATGCCGACCGTGGCGATGACGACCAGCACTCCCGACGAGAACACCGTGGGGACGGCCGTGCGGATGCCCTTGGACACCACGGCCACGTCGTCGCCGACCCTGGACAGCACGTCGCCCCGGCCGGCCTGCTCGATCCGCGCGCTCGGCATGCGCAGCACCGCGCGGACGGCGCCTTCCCGCAGTCGCGCGAGCAGCTCCGCGCCCAGCCGCCCGATCAGGTACGTGGACGCCGCCGCGGCCGCCGTGCCGAGCAGCGCGGCGGCCACCATCAGCACCCCGACCGTGACCAGGATCGACCGCGACTCGCCCGCGATCACCCCGTCGACCACCTGGCCGAGCAGGAACACCGGCAGCACCTGGAGCGCCGCCCCGGCCACCGTGGTGAGCACGGTGGCGCTCGTCAGCCACGGCATCTCACGGGAGTGCGCCGCGACCCATCGGGTGGCCTCGCGTCCGGTCGCCGTGCGCAGGATGGCCGTGCCGGAGCCGCTCACGCCCGGACCACGGCAGGCCGGGGACGGGACGTCGTGGCGAGCATCGTGGCGGGCATCGAAGTGGACAGCGTCTTGGGCATCGTCATGGGGATCGTCGTGGGCATCGTTACCCGGCCGACTTGACGAGCTCGTCGATCGCGTACGGCAGGGACAGCAGGGTGCTCTGCGACATGGCCGCGCCGATCGCCGGGCCCTCGCTGTCCAGCAGGTACGACACCTGACCGTTCTTGACCGCGGGCAGGTTGGCGAACAGCTCGAACTTCTTCAGCGCCTCCTGGTCCGCCCGGTCGGCGATGACGAAGATGTGGTCGACGTCGATCAGGTCGATGCGCTCGGGGGACAGCACGGTGTAGAAGCTGCCGCCCGCGATCCTGTCGATCTCCGCCGCGCCCTTGAAGCCGATGCCCGACACCAGCCGTCCGCGTACGTCGGTGGTGGTGAACGGCGCGACGGAGTTCTTGTACCAGGACACCGCGACGGCGGTCCTGCCGGCGAACTCCGGGTGCGCCTCGCGGGCCGCGTCGAGCTTGTCCTGGATGTCCTTCACCATCCGCGCGCCCTCGTCGGCCTTGCCGAGCGCCTTGGCGATGTGCACCGCGTTGTCCTGCCACGGCGCGCTGAACGGCTCCGCCTCGGCCTTGGTGCGGCCCACCGTCGGGGCGATCTTGGAGAGCCGGTCGTAGGCGGCCTGGTCGATCTCGGAGTAGACCGCGATGATCAGATCCGGCCGCAGGGCGGCGATCTTCTCGTAGTTCGGGCCGGAGTCGCCGTTGTTCATGACGACCTCGGGGCGGGCGTCACCCCACTTGTCCTTCACCCAGGGCCACTGGGTGTTGAGGTCGGGGGACCTGCCCGGCGGGTTCGGGTACTGGTCGACCATGCCGACCGGCTTCACCCCGAGCGCCAGGACGGCCTGGTCGTCGGTGTAGCCGACGGTGACGACCCGCTGGGGGGCGCCGGCGATCCGCGTGGACCCGAACGCGTGCTCCACGGTGACCGGGAACGCGCCGCCCGTGGTGGCCACGGGGTCGCTGCCCGGCGTGTCCGTCGGGCCGGAGCCGCATCCCGCGATGAGGCCCGCGCCGAGCGTCGCGGCGGACAGTGCCGCCGCGATCCGCCGCAAGGTCTTCGTGACCGTTGTTCGTTGGAGGAGCATCCGGAATCCCTTGCTTTCGTGCGATCCGCCGCAGCCCTGACGTGGAGCAGAAGAACCGTAACACGCCGATATTAGGTTAGGCTAACCTTACCTTCAGCTCTTTTTGAGGTTCGCCCTCACCAGCAGGTAGACGAGGAAGGGGCCGCCGATCGCGGCGGTGACCACGCCGACCGGGAGAGCGAGCGGCAGCGCCGTACGCGCCACCAGGTCCGCGCCGATCAGCAGCAGCGCGCCCACCAGGCCGGAGGCCACCAGCGGCGGCGTCGGGTACCGCGTCAGACGCATCGCCACCTGCGGCGCCACCAGCGCGACGAAGGGGACCGGGCCCGCCGCGCCCACCGCCACCCCGGCCAGCAGCACCGCGCACAGCAGCAGGACCGCCCGTACCATCGAGTGCCGGACGCCCAGGCCCGTCGCGACCTCGTCACCGAAGTGCAGCGGCCTGAGGTGGAACGCGACGCACGACACGACGGCGATGAGGGCGAGCGCGCACCACAGCGCGACCCGGACCTCGCCCCACGACCGGTCGTCCAGCGAGCCGACCAGCCACGCCTGGGCCCTGGCCACGTCCCGGAGGTCGGCCGTGGCCAGCAGCCAGATCGTGAGCGCCTGCGTGACGGCGCTCACCGAGATGCCGATGAGGATGAGCCGCAGGCCGTTGATCCCGCGCCGCCAGGCCAGGAAGTACACCAGCAGACCGGTGCCGAGACCGCCCGCGAGCGCCGCCGCGGACAGGCCCACGGAGTCGGCGATCGCCGCGGCTGCCCCACCCGACACCGTCACCAGGAACACCGCGACCGCGCTCGCGCCCCCGGTGATCCCCAGGATGTCCGGGCTGGCCAGCGGGTTGCGCGCGATGGACTGCGTGAGCGCCCCCGACACCCCCAGCGCGACGCCCACGACGAGCCCGGCCAGGGCACGCGGCATGCGCAGATCCATGATCACGAATTCGTCGACCCGCTCGCCCCGGCCGACAAGCGTGGCGATCACCCGGGGCAGCCCGATGGGGAAGTCCCCGACGGCGATGGACCGGCAGAACACCAGGAAGGCCGCCGCCGCCAGCAGCAGCGTGACGAACACCATCCAGGGCCGCCACACGAACGACGCCCGGCCGATCCGGACGCCCGGCGTCACCGTACGCCGCACTGCCGTCTCGTTCATATCGTCCTGAACTTTCCGCGCCACACCAGCGCCGCAAAGAACGGCGCACCGGCCAGAGCGACGACGACGCCCGCCTGCAACTCGCCCGGCCGAATCACCACGCGCCCCACGATGTCGCAGACCAGCAGGACGACGGCGCCGAGCAGGCCCGCGCACGGCACCAGCCAGCGGTAGTCCGGCCCGGTGAGATACCGGGCCACGTGAGCCACCATGAGCCCGAGAAACGCGATGGGACCGCACGCCGCCGTCGTCGCGCCCGCCAGCAGTGTGATGGCGACGACGCCGACGACCCGGCTCCGCGCGACGTTCACCCCCAGCCCTCTGGCCACGTCGTCACCCAGGTTGAGCAGGTTCATGGCGGGCAGCGTGGTCGACGCCAGCACCAGCCCGGCCGCGACGAACGCGGTCACCGGCCAGATGACCTCGAATCCGGCCCCGGCCACGGAGCCCGCGTTCCAGAAGCGCAGCGCGTTCAGCGACGCCTGGTCCGACAGCGAGACCGCCGTGGTCATCGCCGTCAGGAACACCGCGACCCCCTGCCCGGCCAGCGCGAGCGTCAACGGGTCGCCCGCTCCCCTGCCGATGCTCGCCAGCCCGAACACGACGACGCCGGCGGCCGCCGCCCCCAGGAAGGCGAACCAGACGTACTGGAACGGATTGGACAGCCCGAACAGCAGGATCACCGACACCACGGCGAACGACGCGCCGGAGTTCACCCCCAGCAGTCCGGTGTCGGCGATCGGGTTGCGCGTGTACCCCTGGATCAACGCGCCGGCGACCCCCAGGGCGAGGCCCGCCACGATGGCGAGCACGGTCCTGGGCACCCGTACGGTCCACACGATGAGCGCGATCTCGGTGAGCCGCTGGTCGGAGCCCGGCGCCGCGAACAACCCGTGCCACACCTCGGCCGGACTCAACGCGCGTGCGCCGACGGCCAGCGACACCACCCCCGCGACCAGGAGGACCGCCGCGAGCGTGCCCAAACCCACAACCCTCCGCCGGTGGGCTCGCGTGGCCTCGGGCGCGGGACGTCTCTCCACGGTCGTAGTCGTACTCATCGACGTGCGTCGTTCCTCTGGGGACGTGCGGCCAGGAGGACATCTCGATCATCAACTTAGGTAAGTCTATCCTTAGTCGTTGGTTGACGGTAGGGACGGAGGAGGACAGCGTGAACGACACCTTCGCCAGGTACGGGTTCCCCGACAAACCCGGCACGGACGAGTTCTGGGCGGCGGTGGCGGCGGCGCGAGCACTCGCATCGGTATCCGCCCGCGACGGCTGGACGACCCTGTTCCTGTGGCGCGGCTCCCCGGCGAGCGTCGGGTTCGAGAGCTGGTCCGAGCCGGTCCCCTTGCGCCGATGGGGCGACACGGACTGCTGGTACGCCGAGGTGGCCATGCCCGCGCGGCTGCGGGTGACGTACCAGTTCCGCACGGACGACGCCGCGTACGCCGACCCGTTCAACCCGGTCGGCACCGGTGCCGACCGGTCCGTCGCCGCGACCCCGGACGCTCCCGCCCAGCCGCACTGGCCCGCCGTCGGCCCCGACGACGTCCTGCCCCTGCCCGGCACCCGCCTGCGCTGGGCCGGCGAACGACTCGGCGGGCGGCGCACCGTTCGCGTCCACCCGGTGGGCGGCGGCGGGCCGTTGGTCCTGCTGCTCGACGGAGACGACTGGCTGTACCTGCACCCGGCCATGACCGCGTTCGACTCGGCCGTCGCCCATGGCGAGATGCCCCCGGTCACGCTCGTCTTCCTGCCCGCCCGGGACAGGGACGCCGAGTTCGGGTGCGAGCCGAAGCTCTGGGAGGCGATCCGGGACGAGTTGCTGCCACTGGTCGCCGCGAGCGGCGTACCCGCCGGTCGGGGACCGTTGGTGGTCGCCGGGCAGAGCCTCGGCGGGCTGAGCGCGATGTACGCGGCACTGGAGTTCCCCGATCTGGTGTCCGGCCTCGCCTGCCAGTCGGCGTCGTTCTGGTGGACACCCGACGCCGCGCACCTGGCCGACCCCATGGGCGGCCCGATCGGCGGCGCCATCGCCGCCCGCCTGCGCGAGCGCCCCGATCTGTCCGGTCTGCGGGTCGCGTTCGACGTGGGAGAGCACGAGACCTCGATGCTGCCGCACTGCGAGCTGGTCGAGACCCTGACCGAACAGGCCGGTGCGACCGTACGCGTTTCGCGGTCGCCCTCGGCCCACGATCGAGCAGGCTGGCGCCACGCCCTGCTCAGAGACGTCGCCTGGGTGCTCGCCGGCGCTGAGGGGTGACGGCCGGTCCGGCCGACCGGACGCCGCCGGTCGCGCCGATCGGCCGTCACCCTGAGTCCCGCGCCGGCGAAGGTCAGCGCGAGAGCGCGTAGGCACCGCCCACCCGTACGGCCACCGCGTCGGCGATCTCTCCGGCCCGCACGGCGGTGTTGGACAGCAGCGTCGAGGTCAGACCATGGGTGTGCTCGGTCGCCCCCTGCACGTAGATGCCGCAGCGCACATGCGCGGACGTGGCGATCCGGTAGTCGCGCTCGATGCGCAGCGCGCCCGAGGGCAGCCGCTCGCAGTGCTCGCCGGTCGCGCCCAGCAGCGTCAGCGGGTCGCCCGGCCGGTAGCCGGTGGCGTAGACCAGCGCGTCGGCCTCCAGGACGGTCCGCTCTCCGCTCGGCAGGAACTCGACGGTGGCGCGCACGCCGTCGGCGCCCTTGGCGACCTCGACGACCCTGGACGCGTTGAGTATGCGCAGCCGCTGCTCGCCCCGCACCGTTTCCTGGTAGTGCCTGCGGTACAGCTCGTCGATGAGGTCGAGGTCGACCACCGAGTAGTTGGTGGAGGCGTGGTAGGCGAGCAGGCTCTCCTTGACCGGCTCCGGCGCGCCGAAGTAGTGGTCGACCGCGACGGAGTCGAAGATGCGGTTGGCGAACGAGCTGTCGTCGGCGGGGGTGTATCCGTACTTGGAGAACACCGCGCACACCTCGGCGCCGGGGAAGCGGCCGTGCAGGTGGTCGGTCACCTCGGCGGCGCTCTGGCCGGCGCCGACCACCACGAACCGGCGGGGGTTCGTGACCGAGGGGAGCCGGTCGAGGAACTCCTCGCTGTGCCAGACGCGCTCGTCGCCGACCGTCCCGTCGGGCAGCACGGGGACCAGGCCGACGGCGATGACCAGGTTGCGGGTCCGCCGGGTGCTCAGCTCCCCCTCGCCCCCGCGGACCACCACGTCGAGGTAATCCACCGCGCCGTCCACGGTGACGGGGGTGACCGCGACGACCTCCGAGCCGTACTCGACCTGGTCGGCGAAGGGCGCCGCGGCCCACTCCAGGTAGTCGTGGAACTCCAGGCGCGACGGGAACATCGTCTTGTGGTTGATGAAGTCCAGCATCCGGCCGCGCGCCTTGAGGTAGGACAGAAAGCTGAACTCGCTGGTGGGGGTGCGCATGGTGACCAGGTCCTTGAGGAAGGAGACCTGCATCGTGGTGCCTTCGAGGAGCATGCCGCGGTGCCATCCGAACGTGGGTTGCTTCTCCAGGAACACGGCGTCTATGCGCTCGCCGGTACGCGCCTGACGCTCGCGCAGCGCGATGGCCAGGGCGAGGTTGGAGGGTCCGAAACCGATGCCGACGAGGTCGTGGACGGGCTGCTCGGCAGTGGGCATGGAGGGCCTTTCGAGAGAGCGGTCCGGGGTTGCGGGCCATGGGTGGAATCAGCATCCAACTTAGGTTAGGCTCGCCTAATTAGGCGAGCCTAACCTCTATTCCACTCACCTCACAAGGAGAGCGCTGATGCGGGTCGTGATGTTCGGCTACCAGACCTGGGGGCACCGCACCCTCCAGGCCCTACTGGACTCCGGGCACGACGTGGCGCTGGCGGTCACCCACCCTCAGAGCGACCACGCCTACGAGAAGATCTGGAGCGACTCGGTGGCCGAACTGGCCGGGGCCAACGGCGTCCCGGTCCTGCTGCGCAACCGTCCCGACGACGAACTGCTGCTCACCCTCAAGGAAGTCGGGCCTGACCTCATCGTCGCCAACAATTGGCGCACCTGGATACCGCCCGAGATCTTCACCCTGCCCGGGCACGGCGTCCTCAACGTGCACGACTCGCTGCTCCCGGCCTACGCCGGGTTCTCCCCGCTCATCTGGGCGCTCATCAACGGCGAGAAGGAGGTCGGCGTCACCGCCCACATGATGAACGCCGAACTCGACGCCGGGGACATCGTGGTGCAGCGCGCCATCCCGGTCGGCCCCGGCGACACCACCACCGACCTGTTCCACCGCACCGTCGACCTCATCGCCCCCATCGTCGCCGAGGCCCTCGACCTCATCGCCTCCGGCCGTACCGACTGGACGCCCCAGGACCGCTCCAAGGCCAGCTTCTTCCACAAGCGCTCGATCGAGGACGGCAACATCGACTGGACCTGGCCCGCCGAGGACATCGAACGGCTGGTACGCGCCCAGTCAGACCCCTACCCCAACGCCTTCACCTACTACAAGGGCGAGCGCATCCGCATCCTGAAGTCCTCCACCTCCAAGGGCGTCTATGGCGGCACCCCGGGCCGGGTGTTCATCCGCGAGGGCGACGGCATCGTCATCGTGGCCGGCGCCGAGGCCCGCCGCGGCCGCAGCCACGGCCTGGTGATCGAACGGGTCCGCACGCAGGACGGCACCGACCTGCGTGCCGACGAGGTGTTCACCACCATGGGCGGCTACCTGTCCCGCCACCCGTGAGGCACTCGACCGCCGGCCCGCCGGCGCTCGGCCAGGCGACCCCACACTGACCGCGACGACGATCGCGAAAGAATTAATTCTGACGATTGCGGATTTCCAGGACACTGACCGCGCTTTTTACGCCCTTTCGGAAAAGGCCGTCGAAGGCCGGAGATAGACATCTTGGCGACGAGGGGACAGCCGGGCGACAGCAGCAGGACAGGCGAGCCGCATAAAATTCTCACCGGATACGGGCGGTTTCCAGATGAGCCGACGTCCGCTCTATTGTCACCGGACGGACGGGAAATGCCGCGCCATGCCTGTCCACGCCGTACACCGACTCTTCTCGGAGGCAATGCCAACATGCGTAAGCGCACACGCGTCGCTGTCGTCACCGTCGCGTCCGGACTGGCGCTCGGGCTGCTGTGCGCCCCGGCGAACGCCGAGCCCTCGCCGGGCTCTCCCGGGCTCGGCGACCCCATCTACAAAGGGGCGGGCAACGGCGGGTACGATGTCGAGCACTACGGCATTCGGCTGGCCTACCAGCCGAGCACCGACGAACTGTCAGGGCACACCACCATCCGCGCGACCGCGACCCAGGACCTTTCTCAGTTCAACCTGGATTTCGCGTTGAAGGTGACCTCGGTGCGGGTGGGCGACGCTCCTGCCGCGTTCCGCGTCGACCCGGCCGACAAGACCGAGCTGGTGGTCACACCGAGCCGGCCGGTGCAGAAGGACCGGCCGTTCGAGGTCGTCGTGGCGTATGCCGACGTCCCATCGCAGGTGCAGGTGGACGGTGTCCAGGTCTGGCATCGCACCGCGACGGGCGGCCTGTCGGTCGGTCAGCCCCTTAGCGCCGAGACCTGGTACCCCTCCAACGACCACCCCTCCGACAAGGCGACCTACGACGTGTCGGTGGCCGTCCCCGACGGCACCACGGCACTGTCCAACGGGATCCTGTCCGGCCGGGCTCATGAGCGGCCCGGGTGGACCAGATGGAGCTGGCGGGCCGGGCAGCCGATGACCAGTTACCTGGCGTTCATCGCGCTCGGCCGGTTCGAGTACCACGAGGGCGCCAGCCCTCGCGGGCTGCCGTACTACACCGCCTACGACGAGTCGCTCGGAGAGCGACTGCCGATCGCCAAGCAGACGATCGAACGCACCCCTGAGGTCACCGACTTCCTGGCCACCAAGTTCGGCGCCTACCCCTTCGACTCCATCGGCGGGGTCGCCACCAGCGGCTTCGGCTTCGCCATCGAGAACCAGACCAGGTCGGTCTACGGCACCTCCTTCTGGGACCGGCCGAACCCCGACTGGGTGGTGGCGCACGAGCAGGCGCACCAGTGGTTCGGTGATTCCGTGTCGCCGGCGAACTGGTCGGAGATGTGGCTGAACGAAGGCTTCGCCACGTACGCGGAGTGGCTGTGGTCCGAGCACAATGGCCGCGGCACCGCCGCGGAGCTGGCCGACGCCTTCTACGCCCGCTACCCGGCCGACGACCCCTTCTGGCAGCTCGTTCTCTCCCCCGGCACGAAGCTGTTCGCCGCCGCGGTGTACGAGCGGGGCGCGATGACGCTGCACGCGCTGCGCACGGAGGTCGGCGACGACGCCTTCTTCCGCATCCTGCAGACGTGGCACCTGAGCAAGCGCGGCGCGAACGCCACGACGGCCGAGTTCGTCGCGCACGCCGAGCGGGTGTCGAGGAAGCCGCTCGACGCCCTGTTCAAGCAGTGGCTGTCCACCCCGGCCAAGCCCCCGGTCGGGCCCAACGGCAGCGCGACCACCTCGGTCGCCGCACCGGCCGTGGTCGCCGACATGGCCAAGCTCCACCAGCACCTCGCCGCCCACCGGCACTGACCCTCGATCGTCGTACGCGGTCGCGCGGCGTGACACCCCAACCGAGCCCGAGGTCTCCGGGTCGCAGGTTCCTCTTGGTCGATGAACCTTCGCCGGAGACCTCTCCGCTCATCCGGGCCACGACACACCGCTTCTCAACGTTTCGCGACGACCCTAGTCGCGACCGCGTACCGGCTGTCCCGCCTCCGCCGCCGCCTCCCGCACGCCGGTCGGGACGGGGAGCGCGTGGCCGGGGACCGTGATGTCACGGACCGGCAGAGTGCCGTTGATGTCGGCCGCAGCCTAGTAATCGGCGTTCTCGTTCCTCCGTCGTGTTTCTGTCTCGTGAAACCCGCAAACATGGCGCATGAAAGCCCGCAGTCTTTTCCCCAGGAATTGGCAGCGCAATTCACGCGTTGGTCGGCGCTGACCGGGATCACTGTCGAGGTCTGGGCCCTGCCGAAAGAAGAGCTGTCCGGCGATGTCGCGACCCTGATCCAGGACACGATTCGCGGCGTCTTCTCGGCGATCGAGCAGCATGCGCGGGCGCGTACGGTCTCCATCGCCCTCACCCTCGCCGCCGGCGGTATCCGTTTGACGGTCAGCGACGACGGGGGTGACATGCCGGTAGACCAGCTGGAGAGCCGGCTGACCGCCGAACGCGCCAAGTTCGCCGCGTTGGGTGGCGGCCTGACCATCAACGTCGTGAAGCTGGAAGGCGCAACGGTGAGCGCCGCCATTCCCCGTTCTGCTCTTCGCGCCGAATGACAGACGTGGCTCACGTTCGGCCGGCTGTGACATTTCGCCGGGCTGCTTCGTCGGTGAGGTGTGACCAAGGGAGTCGGCAACATGATGACCACCCCATCCGAGCCGGGAGCCGGCCGGCTCGATCAGGGCCTGAGCGAGATCATGAGCGAGCGGCGCCAGTTGATCAACCTCGCCTACCGGCTCCTCGGCTCTCTGGCCGAGGCCGAGGATGTCGTCCAGGAGACCTACGCCCGCTGGTACGCCATGACCCGGCAGCAGCAGGAGGCCATCGAGTCGCCCGGCGCCTGGCTCACCACGGTCGCCAGCCGCATCTGCCTCGATCTGCTCGGCTCGGCACGGGTCCGGCGCGAGAGATACGTGGGCGAATGGATCCCGGAGCCGCTGCCCGATCGTACGGAGTGGAGCGAGGGGCGGCCGGGCGGCAGCGCGGTCGACCCGGCCGCGCGGGTCACCCTGGACGAGTCGGTCAACATGGCCTTCCTCGTCGTGCTCGAATCGATGGCCCCGGCCGAGCGGGTCGCGTTCATCCTGCACGACGTCTTCCGCTACTCCTTCGCCGAAGTGGCCGAGATCGTCGGCCGTACGCCCGCGGCCTGCCGCCAGCTCGCCTGGCTGGCCCGGCGCCGTGTTCACGCGTCTCAGGCACCCGCCGCTCCGACGGCCCAGCAGGCCGGAATCGTCAGGGACTTCAAAAGGGCATGGGAGGACAAGGACATCGACGCCCTCATCGGCCTCCTCGACCCCGACGCCACGGGGACAGCCGACGGCGGCGGCCTGGTCAACGCCATGCTCCGCCCGATGGAAGGCGGCGAGCGGATCGCGCGCGCCTTCGTCACCGTCGCCGGCCTGGCAGCGGACCTCACGATCCTGGAGCGTACGGTCAACGGCCGGCCCGGTCTGGTGGCCCAGCAGGGCGGTGTCACCGTGGTGGTGCTGGCCTTCGACGTCGCAGGCGAACGGATCAGGCGCATCTGGTCGGTGCTGAATCCCGAGAAGCTCCGGCCCTGGACGACGGCGCGTCTCGTGCTCGACCAGAGGACTCGATCTCGGACCAGGAAAGGGAGCGATCGATGACCATGACGGAGCGGGAAAAAAGCTCGCTGGCCGGGAGGGTTGCGGTCGTGACCGGGGCGGGGTCCGGCATCGGCGCGGCGACCGCGGCGACGCTGGCGGCCCTGGGAGCGCGGGTGTGCTGCGCCGGACGTACCCTCCAGAACGTCGAGCGGACGGCCGAGGAGATCGTGGCCGCCGGTGGCGAGGCGTTCGGGTGGCGGGCCGACGTGGCATCGCCGGAGGACAACGAGGCGATGGTCCGCGAGACGGTCGCCCGTTACGGGGCCGTGCACATCGCGCATCTCAACGCGGCAACGGGGCACTGGGCCGGTGTTCTGGACTACCCGCTGGCGGAGTGGGACCGCACGATGGCGGTGAATCTGCGTGGTGTGCTGCTCGGACTCCAGGCGGCGGGCCGGGCGATGCGCGAGGTGGGTGGCGGCTCGGTGGTGGTCACCTCGTCGGCGGCCGGGCTCACCGGGGTCCGGATGTCGGCGGCGTACGCGGCGTCGAAGCACGGCGTGCTCGGCTTGGTCAAGTCGGCCGCCCTGGAGTTGGGGCCGATCGGCATCCGGGTCAACGCCGTCTGCCCGGGGTACATCGCCAGCAACGATCTCACCCGGAAGATGGGCGAGGAACTCGGCGTCGCCGGCCGGTTCCCGCTGGGCCGACCGGGGCACAGCGAGGAGGTCGCGAACCTGGTCGCGTTCCTGGCCGGCGAGAACGCGTCGTTCATCACCGGCAGCGTGTTCACCATCGATGGCGGCTGGCTGGCAGGCGGCATCGACCTCGGACATGACGCCGAGGATCAGACAACCGGCGCCGGCCGGATCGCCGCCATCGCCGACTCCTAGCGCGGACCGGTCGTCAGGCCGACGTCATGGCGCTGGTGATCGCGGCATGGACCAGGGCTTTCTCGTCGCTGGTCAGGTCCATGGGGCGGTGGGTGAAGGTGTTGTCCGTGTGGACGCGGACCTGGAGCCCCGACG
This sequence comes from Nonomuraea antimicrobica, assembly GCF_039536965.1. Classification (NCBI taxonomy): domain Bacteria; kingdom Bacillati; phylum Actinomycetota; class Actinomycetes; order Streptosporangiales; family Streptosporangiaceae; genus Nonomuraea; species Nonomuraea antimicrobica. The sequence goes on from NZ_BAAAZP010000124.1 coordinate 19,438, forward strand.
ACCTGGCACCGGCGGTCAGGAGGCCGGTGATGCCGAGCAGGAGGGATGCCGACCTGGTGGCGGAGTCCACGTCCTGATGCTGGTCGAACTCCGCCGCGAGAGCGCGGAGACCTCCGGCGAGATCCGGCTCCGGCACGGTGAGGGCTCCGGCAACCCGGCGTGCCTGCTCGGCGGACCTGTCCTCCCAGTCCGACCAGCGCCGGCCGGGCCACCGCTCCCCGACGTCCAGCAGGGCGCCGCGCAACGTCCGAGTGGTCCAGATGCCGGCGGTCCGGTCATCGAGGTCGAGGTGGACGCCGGCCGCGACCTTCTCGGGGCAGGAAGTGATCGTCGGCCAGGCAGAGCGGTCTTCGTCCAGGAACCCCGGCCCAGCGCCAATGACCTCTGGGGCCGAATCGACGAGGTAGGCCCACGTCCGGCCCTGGTGAGTCATGGTGACCAATTCGTCGCACCATTTTTCGCCCACCTTCAGAGTCGGCCGAGATCGTGCGGCCGCCTCGGGGACGTGGCCGGCTGCCATCCGGATCTGCTGAAGGCCGTCATACGCCCATTCCACCCGCCAGCCGGGCCAGGTCCGGGCGAGTGTGGTCAGGGCCGCGAGCCGGTAGGTCTGATCGCCGTCGCAGGGGCAGAAGAACAGCAGTCGCCGTTCGTCATGGTCGATCAGGCATGCGCCCTCGCATTCATACTCCCAACTGCGAGTAGAAGAGCCTGAGAGCGCCATCCTGCAGAGTGGCATAGTTTGCGCGACTTCCCATGGCCATACCGTATCCGGAGCATCACTGACGGTGATGACCGTTCTGGAAAACTCGTGCCGGGGTATCCCGGTGGGCCCGGGTCTGACGACGACGCGGATCAGGGGTGTGCCCGCCCTTCGCCAGGTGGCGGTGGGCCCACGGTCGTGCCCGGCGCGAGCGGGCATTCGACGCTCTGCCGGCAGCCCGCCTCCTCGGGCCGCTCCAGCAGCCGTGCCAGCAGGTGGGCCGCCTGCCGGCCCATCTGCTCCCGTGGCACCACCAGGCCGGTCCAGTCCGTGTCGGACCCGCGTGCGCCGACGGAGTCGCCCAGCACGACGAGGCTGAGGTCGCCGGGGATCGACAGCCCTCGTCGCCGGGCGCACGTCAGGATCTCCTCGGCGAGGATCTCCTGCTCCGCGACCACCCCGGTGATGCCGGCGTGCCGCATCTCGCCGAGCAGGCCGTCCACGTCCTCGGCGGACTCGATCGTCCACACAGGACCCGCGAGGCGGCGGGCCCCGCCGGACGGCACCGCCCGACGGAAGCCCTTCTCCCGGTCGCGGCTGGGCTGCGCGTCGCCGTCGCCGACGCGGGCGTACGCCACCCGTTCGTGCCCCAGCGCGAACAGCCGCTCGGTGAGCTGCCGGGTCGCCCCCGCGTAGTCGGCGGCGACGTAGGACACGGGCGCGCCGGACACCTCCCGGTGTCCCACGTAGACGAACGGGTAGCCGCGGTCGCGGAGGCGTTCGATCTCCTCGACGTTCGGATCGCGGCCGAGCAGCAGCGCGCCGTCGGTGATCGACAGCCGGGTCGACCCGTCGCGGAAGATCTGGCGCTCGCCGCCGGCACTGGTGAACAGCAACAGGTCGTACTCGAGTTCGGCGGCCGCCTGCTCCATGCCGAGCAGGAACGGGAAGTAGAAGTCGACGCTGGTCGTGGGAAAGACGGGCTCGAACGTGTGCACGCCGATGATCTTGTTGCGTCCGCCGGCGAGGGAGCGGGCCGAGGCGTTGGCGACGTACCCCCACTCGCGGATGGCGGCCAGCACCCGCTCCCGGGTCGCCGAGCTGATCCGCACCTCGGACTCGCGCTCGTTGAGCACCAGGGAGACGGTGGCCTGACTGACCCCGGCGAGGCGCGCGATGTCGGCCTGGGTAGGTCGTTTCACCGGTCCACGGGTCATCGCCGCCTCCTGCTCATGCGTACAACCCGATGAACGCTGAGTCTGGGTTCGGAGAACGGCGATGTCAACAGGGCTGGGGAAAACGAGCCGCCGGTAATCCGGTCGAAATGCTAATGCCCATTAGCATCTGGCGCCCGGAAACGATCTCGACTAGCGTCCGGGGCACTCGCCCCAGGACACGACCTCCTCGTACGTCTGCCGAAACTCGCCCTGTACTGAAGGAGAGCCCGCGTGAGCACCCCCATCAGCCGTCGCGCCTTCGCCACGACGCTCGGCGTCGCCGCCGCCGCGGTCGCCCTGCCGTCCCCTGCCCAGGCCGGGACCGCCCGGCTCGCCGAGCCGTTCTTCGTGGAGACCACCCTGTGGGACTCCGACGTCGATCCGCTCGCCAGCTACCACGTCCACGCGCTGGCCGTCCTGCCCGACGACACGATCCTCGCCTGCACCGAGGGCCGCCACGAGGTCTGCGACGCCGGCCCGCACGACCTGCTGGTACGCCGGAGCACCGACCGCGGCGCCACCTGGAGCCCGACCCAGACGGTGGCCCAGGCGGTCAACGGCGAGACGTGGTCCAACCCCACCTTCGTCGTCGACCGCACGACCGGCGAGGTGTTCCTGTTCCACAACCTGTGCGAGAAGCTGCCGGGCAACACCACGTGCTCGTCCGATTCCGGCACGGTTCACGTCATCTCCAGCACCGACGGCGGCGCCACCTGGAGCGAACGGCGCAGCCTGGCCGGGCTCTTCGACCACTTCCCTTACGACTGGGCGATGCACGGCCCGGGGCCGGGGCACGGCATCCAGCTCGACTCGGGCAGGCTGCTGCTGACCGTCGCTCACCGGACCGTCATCACCGGGGTGCCGGCCGCCGAGCGCAACTACGGCGCGTCGAGCCTCTACAGCGACGACCACGGCCGCACCTGGCGCGCCGGCGGCGAGATACCGCTGGGCGACGGCCTGCCGGCGGTGGGCGAGGCGCGACTGGTGCAGCGCGCGGACGGCACGATCGTCGTCAGCAGCCGGCCGGGGTCGGGCAACGACTGGCCCAGGGACATCGCGGTCAGCACCGACGGCGGCCTCACCTGGTCGCAGCCCAGGATGGACTTCAGCCCCGGCCTGTTCAACGGAGTCGACACCGGCCTGGCCAGGTACACCGGCGGGCCGGGCGGCAACGAGCCCGGCCGCGTGCTGTTCAGCAGGCCGGACGCGCCGATGCGGTGGAACATGACCGTCGCGGTCAGCTACGACGAGGGCCACTCGTTCCGCTACAGCAGGTCGATCAGCCCGATCCGGGCCTACTACTCGGACCTCGGGCGGCTCTCCGACGGCACCATCGTGCTCCTCTACGGCTGTGACGGCGACCTCGACGGCTCCCCGCGGCGGGTGGCGGTGGCGCGGTTCAACCTGGAATGGCTCACCCAGGGCCGCGACAGCCTGGCCACCGGCCCCGGGCTCACCGAGTGCACACACGACCTCGGACGCACCGCGCAACACGCCACCGTCTCGGGCGGCACCGTGGCCGTGGTCGAGGAGGCCACCGCGCGTGGCGGCGCCCGTGCCGCGTTCGTCCCCGGCGCGGCCGGCGCCTTCATCGAGTACCCGTTCACAGTCGCCCGGAGCGGCACGCACGAGTTGTGGCTGCGCTACTACCGTTCCGGCGACGGCGGCCTGGTGACGGTGACCGTGGACGGGCAGACCCCACGAACCTCGGCCCTCGACCTGACCGCGTTCCGCGGCGACGGTTACGACGTCGTGCTGCTGGACACCAGGTCGTTGCAGCCGGGCCAGCACAAGATCCGCTTCACCCTGGCCGGCCCCGGCCGCGGCGGCGGCACGGCCGTCTCACTCGACCAGCTCAGCCTGGTCCAGGCGCCGTTCCCGGCGGACGTGCGCGAAGAGATCACCGTCGACAACGGCGGCCTCGGCTTCCAGACCACCGGCACGTGGCCCAGCAGCCGGGGCATCCCCGGCTACTACGGGTTCAACTACCTGACCCACGCCCGCGGCGACGGCACCAGCGTGGCGCGGTGGCGGCCGGCCCTGCCCGGCGAGGACCGCTACGAGGTCCTGGTCTCCTACGCGGCCGACCCCAACCGGGCCACCAACGCCACGTACGTCGTCCACCACGCCGACGGCACCACCTCGGTCGCGGTCAACCAGCGGCAACGCGGCGTGCCCGACGTGCGTACCGGCGAGTGGCGGTCGATCGGCACCTTCCGGTTCCGCGCCGGCCTCGACGGATACGTTGAACTCGGCGACGGGGCCGACGGCGTGGTCATCGCCGACGCGGTCAGGTTCCGGCGGGCGCCACGGCGATGACGGCCGAGACCCCGGCGCCGGGCACTGCGCGGACGGCCGAGGGCACGGACGCGCCACGAGGCCCGGAGCGCCCGGTCCTCATGACGCGGCACCAGCAGCCCGTCAATGGGGCCCGAAATTGGGATTGGGGAGCCAGGTCGGCTGCTTGCCCGTGACAATGCGGCCATGGACCGTCGGGTATGTCCACACCCCCTTGACATACCTCGTGTCGATTCCCCCGAAGAACTTGACCTCAGACATGTCCCGTCTCATGAATTTGTGAATGGGACGGCTGCCTCCCGGCGCCAAGATCTCGAACACCTGCCCCTTGTGCCCGACAAAAGCCTGCGCGGTCTCCAATTCGGGTGACGTGAAGACGACACGCAGCGGCCTGATCCAGCCCCCCGCAGGATTGGGTTCGAACCCCTCCCGCCAGATCACCTCAGGTGCGCGCTCATCAGCGCGGTACACCGTGCGCAGACGCTTCGACCCGCGCGCCTCGAACAGTGCGGCAAGGTAGTCGCCATCGAGTCGCGCGGCGAGCGTACGCCGCCCGGGCGGGGCCGCGCCCATGGGTCCGCGCCCCGCCCGGGCCGCTCTGGCCAGTGGCTGGGCGGTGGTGCGACTGCTCGTACGAAGCAGCCTCGCGGCCCGCCCGAACATCGTCACCGGCCCGCGCCGGGCCGATTCCAGGAGCTGTGTGAACCCCTTGCGCAGGATGAGCCGGGTGACGACCGTCCTGGCGGCCAGGCCGGCCCCGGGGACGGCCGCCAGCCCCTGGGTGGCGAGGAGCGGGTACAACCGGGAGATGATGAACACGTTCTGGGCCATCACCAGGCCGACGCCTGCCATCTGGGCCCCGCCCATGAGCCGGGCCGCCCTCGCTCCGTTGGCGACCTGCGCACGTTCCCCCTCCTCAGCCGTGTACGCGGCCGCCAGCGCATCGGGAGCCTGGCCCGCGTTGTGGGTCAGCACCCGCGCGACGTGACCGTCCGCGCCACGGCCGATGCCGTCCTGCGCGTTCGCGGAGGAGATCCAGCGCGCCGCCGAGGCGTTCAGCGCCTGCGGGTCGGCATCGGGCAGCGGCGGGGCCGGCATGCCGAGCAACTGCAGCAGAGCGCCGATCGAAGCGGAGGCATCCGGAGTCATCAGACCTGCTTCCCGTCGAGGTGGCCCCACGACGTGTCGCCACCGAGAGTAGAGTCGAGCGGTTCATAGGGGATTCGTCGGCCAAGTGGAGGAAGGGCAGCCATGGCCCAGGAAAACGCGCCGGCAACTGGCCTGTTGGTGTCCCATCCCCACCTGCGGGAGTCCGGCTCGGGGCTGGGCCGGCTGTCGGGGGATCTGCGTGCTGAGGCGACGGCACTGAACGACGCCGTGTCGCAGGGAAACCCGTGGGGAGACGCCGGCGACCTCGGCACCGCGATGCGAGAGGCCGAGCGAGCGCTCACCCGGCGGGCCTTCGAGACATACGTGTCGAGCGCCGACCGATACGACGTCGCGGGCCAGAACCTCGGGGCGATGTCGCGCGACCACCTCGACACCGAAGACGAGATCATCGCACGTTACAGCGCGATCGGCCGCTCGGCCGCGCCACCGGACTGACCTGGCTGGTCGAGCGGCTCGAACCCGTCCCTGGGCAGGTGGACGCCGGCCGCGCTCGACGCGTTGACGGCGACATCGACGTCCGCGGGCAGCAGCTTCGCCAGTTCGCCGCCGAGCATCGACTGCCACTCCTGACGCGTGTCGGGAAGGTGGCCCTCGTGGGAGTAGGTCAGCACCAAGCCTCTCCCGTCGTCGTCGTGGAGGACGGGAATCGCGCCGTTCTCCCCCGCCCCGACCAGGATTTCGGATCGCAGGAACAGCGCGGCGATGGATTCGCCGTCGAGGTAGTCCGCCGAGCCGAGCTGGATGGCCAGGTCGAGTGGATCGGTCGGCTCCGGGTAGCCCATCGCTTCTGGAGACGGCCGGTAGCCGGGATTGCTGCGGAACTCCCCGGTGATCTCCCCTCTTTCGTCCGCGTGCCAGGCCCCGACGACGCCGTAGGGCGGCACGTGGCCGTCCGCGTCGAAGTAGGGGTCGACGACGTACAGCCACTGGCTGGGACGATCACGGGCGGCGGCGCGCAACTCGTCCGTCAGGCTGGGTGGCGGGAGCATGGCGGGCCTCAATCGTCCAGCTCACGAATGCGGGCCAGCTCGCCCAGCACTTCCTGGAAGGCGTGGTCGTACGCGCGCTCCGCGTTCTTGAGCTCGGCCATGGCGGCCGCGGGATCGCTGATCAATGCGGCCAGGTCGTCGTTCTCGCCGAACATCGCGCCCATCAGCCCGTTGACCTGTCGCTGGAAGTCACGAGCGGCGTCGCGGCTCGTCGCCACGATGAGATCGGCAAGATCCGCCGATGGCATCCGCATGACTCGCGGGTCGAGTTCGAGCTTGACGATCCCTTCCCCGTTGAAGTCGACGGCGACCAGCCGGTTCCGCGCCTGTGCCCGGCCGACCGCCGCCGAAATGCGCTGCTGTAACTCCTGCGCCTGGACGAAGTGCTGCTGCGCCTCGCGGAACATGTTCTCCACCTCGGTACTCCCGAAGTCATCCGACGCGGGCACCACACATCATCTCCACATCCGTCCCGTACCAGACCAATGGCTCCAGATGTCTACCGTGCCGAACCGAACGAAGCGTGAACCCCACGGCTGCGACAGGTAAACGATCTTCCGGGTGACGCCACGGCGGCCCCCGCCGCGCGGTGCGGCGGGGGCCGGTCAAGGACCGGTCAGCAGCAGCCGACCCGCGCCCCGGAGGCGGAGACGTCCTGGCCGCCCGGCTGCTCCACGGGCCCGCCGCACACGCACGCCCCGGTCGTCGCGTCATGGTCCGTGGCCGATTCGCCGGCCGATTCGCCGGCCGACTTGCCCAGCGTGTCGGCGTCGGCCTTGACCACATAGACCTCCCAAGGCTCGTTGCCGGGGCCGTGCACCCACGCCTTGTCCTGCAGGGCGTAGCAGCAGGAGGTGTCGTTCTCGGTGAAGGTGGCCAGCCCGGCGTCCTTGAGCCGCTGGGTGGCGGCGTTGACCTGGGCGGTGTCGGTGACCTCGACGCCGAGGTGGTCCATGCGGGTGTCCTGGCCCTCCTCGCCCTCGATGAGCACCAGCTTGAGCGGGGGCTCGGCGATGGCGAAGTTGGCATAGCCGGGCCGCAGCTTGGCCGGTTCGGCGCCGAACAGCTTGGAGTAGAAGGCGATCGAACTCTCCAGATCAGCGACGCGCAGGGCGAGCTGGACGCGTGACATGACGATCTCCCATCACGTTGTTTCGATGAATGTCTAAGCAGTCCCGAGTTTGCGCTCCTGCTTAGGAATCTGTCAAATTAGAGGCATGTCGAAGCAGGAGTTGCCGGTGCTCGCCGCCGAATGCTGCGCGCCGCTGGTCGCCGAGCCGGTCGACCAGGACGAGGCGGCCGAGCTGGCGCGGGTGTTCAAGGCGTTGGGCGACCCGATCCGGTTGCGGCTGCTGTCGCTCATCGGCGCGCACGAGGGCGGCCGCGTCGCCGGTGACGGGGTCTGCGTGTGTGAGCTGACCGGGGCGTTCGCGGTGACCGCGCCTACCATCTCACACCACCTCAAAGTGCTGCGCGAGGCCGGGCTGATCGACAGCCAGCGGCGCGGCACCTGGATCTACTACTGGATCGTCCCGGCCACGCTCAAGCGGCTGACCGGCGTGCTCGCCCTACCAGAAACGCTGCCAGAAGCCCTGCCGGAAGCCCTGCCGGAAACGCGACCCAAGACGCGGCCCGAGACGCGGCCCGAGGCGCTCACAGCGGACGCCCGGTGAGCCTGACCGGGGTGAACCTGGCACGCCGGGCGCTGGCCGAGTTCACCGGCACCGCCGCCCTGGTGGCCGTGGTGGTCGGCTCCGGCGTCATGGCGACCGGGCTCTCGCGCGACGTCGGGGTGCAACTGCTGGCCAACAGCCTGGCCACCGCGGCGGGCCTGGCCGTGCTCATCGTGGTCCTCGCGCCCGTGTCCGGCGCGCACTTCAACCCGGTCGTCACCTTGGCGGCCTGGTTCCTGGCCCGCCGGGAGGCTGACCCGGCGGTGCGCGGCCGGGAGCTGGCCGCCTACCTGCCCGCCCAGGCGGCCGGGGCCCTGGCCGGAGCGGTGCTGGCGAACGCGATGTTCGGGCTGCCTGCCGTCCAGCTCTCGACCCGGGACCGCTCGGCGCCGCACCTGCTGCTCGGCGAGGTGGTGGCCACCGCCGGGCTCATCGTGGTGGTCTTCGCCCTGGCCCGGCAGGGCCGCCCGGCGCTGGCACCGGCCGCGGTCGGCGGCTACATCGGCGCCGCCTACTGGTTCACCTCGTCGACGTCCTTCGCCAACCCCGCCGTCACGCTCGGCCGGGCCGTCACCGACACCTTCGCCGGGATCGCGCCCGCCTCGGTGCCCGGCTTCGTCGCCGCCCAACTGGCCGGGGCCGTGCTCGGCGGCCTGCTGCTGGCCGCCCTGTTCCCGAACGCCTCACAGCCCGGCACGGCGCCCGTCCCTGACGCCGTCCGCGAGACGGCCACCGCAGACCTGCCCCGATAGGAGAACCATGTCCGACCAGCGGGACCACCCCGAACAGCCGCAGGTGTTGTTCGTCTGCGTGCACAACGCCGGCCGCTCGCAGATGGCCGCCGCCTTCCTCACCCACCTGGCAGGCGATCGCGTCCTGGTCCGCTCGGCCGGATCGGCACCCGCCGACCAGGTGAACCCCGCCGTGGTGAAGGCGATGGCCGAGGCCGGCATCGACATCTCCGCCGAGATCCCCAAGGTGCTCACCGTCGACGCCGTTCAGGCCAGCGACGTGGTCATCACCATGGGCTGCGGCGATGCCTGCCCGATCTTCCCCGGCAAGCGCTACGAGGACTGGCAGCTCGACGACCCCGCGGGCCAGGGCGTCGACGCCGTACGCCCCATCCGCGACCAGATCGAGGCCCACGTCCGCGCGCTCATCGACGACCTCCTGCCCGGCGAACGGGGACCAGCGGCACGACCGTGACGGCCGCCGCCATCACGGTCGTGCACGTGGATCGTGCCACGCGGTCGACGGCGGCTCGCGGGAGTTCGTGATGAACCCGCAGGCGTCGTTCGCGCGGCGCGGACCTCGCCGCCGCCGATGTGCGGGTCGACCCGGCCACCGCGATGAGCGGCCAGGTTGGAGGTCGATAGTTCAAACAGTGCTCTGCTGTGGCGGGCACAGCCACCCGCCAACTGCACGCCGGCCCTCAGCAACTGCAGCGGCACCCGGATGTTGACCTGCGTCGGCTCGTCGTGCTCGATACTCTGCACGCGCGACCCGGTTCAGCCGCGCCTTGATCGTCGGGTAGCTCACCCCGAAGATCCGTTCCATCTGCTTGATGGAGCCGTGGCACTGCACGAACGCCGTGACGAAGACCTGATCCTCGACGGTGAGCTGAGCCAGTTGCGGCAGCTCGAACTCGCCCTCGATCGCGATGCCGCTGTCTGCCAGGCGGAGTCCTTGATCAAATCAACCCTAATTACCCCTATGAAAAGTAGGTTTTATCGGGATATATTGCAGATGCCTGCTCAGGGCGCGGTGCCATCCCCGGATCAGCCAGGAGGCTGAAGGCCGACACCCGGCATTCACCTCCTTTCGACGACGAACCATCCAGGAGGCAGCACATGGCCAAGCAATTCGCCGGCGGTCACGCCCGGCCACCCGCTTCGACCAGCGGCGATCGCATTCCCGCGGCCATTTCCTGACGCCGTTCGCACGGCTCGGCGAGCACTTTTCGCCGGCCGTCGCGGCGTAAAGCCCGACCGCATCTCCCGGTCCTGGACGACCTCGCCGTTCCGGACAGGTTCGCCATGCTCTCATGAGTAAGGAATGACATGACTGACAACCACGTGCGGCAAAAAGCGCGCGACCATCTCTGGCTGCACTTCACCAACCACGCGGCGCTCCACGCGGGCGGCGAAGTACCTGTCGTGACCCGCGCCGAGGGCGCCTACTTCTGGGACGACAAGGGGCGCAGGTATCTCGACGGCCTGTCGGGGCTCTTCGCGGTCAACGCCGGTCACGGGCGGCCCGAACTCGCCGAGGCGGCCGCGCGGCAGATCCGCGAACTCGACTACTTCCCGATCTGGAACTCCGTCCACCCGCGCGCGGCGGAGCTGGCCGAGGCGCTGGCCGAGCGGGCGCCCGGCGACCTGAACCGCGTCTTCTTCACCAACAGCGGCAGCGAGAGCGTCGAGACCGCGTGGAAGCTGGTCAAGCAGTACTTCAAGGCGATCGGGCAACCCGCACGGCACAAGGTGGTCAGCCGCGCGCTGGCCTACCACGGGACGACTCACGGCGCGTTGTCGATCACCTCGCTGCCGCCGGTGCGCACGCCGTTCGAGCCGCTGGTCCCCGGCGCGCACAAGGTCCCCGCCACCGACATCTACCGAGGACCCGAGCACCTGCGCGACGACGAAGAGGCCTACGGCCGGTGGGCCGCCGACCGGATCGCGGAGGCCATCGAGTTCGAAGGCCCGGAGACGGTCGCCGCGATCTTCCTGGAGCCCGTGCAGAACTCCGGAGGCGCGATCCCGCCGCCCAAGGGCTACCTGGAGCGGGTGCGCGAGATCGCCGACAGGTACGGCGTCGTCCTCGTCGCCGACGAGGTGATCACCGCGTTCGGCCGCATCGGCGACTACTTCGCGATCAACCGTTTCGGCGTCACCCCCGACATCATCACGGGAGCGAAGGGCATCACGTCCGGATACATCCCGTCAGGGGCGGTGATCGTGAGCGACCGGCTGTTCGAGCCGTTCACGAAGAAGGAGAACACCTTCGCGCACGGCCTCACCTTCGCCGGCCACCCCGTCGCCGCGGCCGTCGGCCTGGAGAACCTGGCGATCTTCGAGCGGGAGAAGCTCAACGAGCGGGTCCGCGCGAACGAGGACCGGTTCCGTTCCGCGCTGTCCGGCCTGCTCGATCTCCCGATCGTCGGGGACGTCCGCGGCGCCGGCTACTTCTGGGGCGTCGTGCTGGTGAAGGACCGGGCGACACGGGAGACCTTCACGCCGGCCGAACGACGGCGGCTGCTGGACGAGTTCCTGGCGCCCGCGCTGCGCGAGGCGGGGTTGCACGCGCGGCTCGACGAGCGCGGGGACCCGGCCGTCCTGCTCGCTCCCCCGGCGATCGTCGGCGAGCCCGAGTTCGAGTTCATCGAGCAGGTGCTCCGCTCGGTCCTGGCCGCCGCATGGCAGCGCCTCTGACCGCGGCTCGATCCGGGCAAGCCGGCACCCAGCGGTCGTTCGGGGTGTACGTGTCGCGCCGGATCGGGTACTTCGTCGCGGTCGTTCTGGCGGTCTACACGCTGGCCTACTTCCTGCTCTACGCGCTTCCCAGCGACCCCGTCGCGCTGATGCTGGACCGCAGGTCGCTGGGGGCGGGAGGAAGCACCCCCGAGCAGCTCGCGGCGTTGCGCGCGCGTTACGGCCTCGACCAGCCGCTGCCGGTCCGGTACGCGGCCACGCTCGGGCAGTTCCTCTCCGGCGACCTGGGCGTGTCCTTCCAGTCGGGCAGGCCGGTACTCCAGGTGCTCGCCGCCGTGGCGCCGAGCACGCTGGCGCTGGCCGGGTTCGCGCTCGCGCTGGCCATCCCGTTCTCCCTCGCCCTGGGGCTGCTGACGTCGTGGCGGCGCGGCAGTGTGGTTCACCGGGTTCTGGTGAACGTGCCGGCGCTCATCTCCGCCATCCCGGCCTTCTGGCTCGGTCTGCTGTTGCTGCAGGTGTTCTCGTTCGAGCTGCGGTGGCTGCCGGCCACGGGCGGGAGCGGCCCGGCGGGGCTGGTGCTGCCCGCGGTCGCGCTGGCGCTGCCGGTCTCCGCCATGCTGACGGCCGTACTGGTGCGCAGCCTGGACGACGTCCAGGGCGCCGGCTTCGTGGCGTTGCTGCACGCCCGAGGGCTGCCCTGGCGGCGCGTGTACCTCGGGCACGTGGTGCGCAACGCGCTGCTGCCGTTCCTGACGCTGATGGGGCTCACCGTGGGCGGCGTCCTGGTGGGCACGGTGATCACCGAGACGGTCTTCGCCCGCGAAGGGCTCGGCCGGCTGCTCGTGGCCTCGGTCGAGACGCAGGACGCGCCCGTGGTCCTCGCGATCGCGGCGCTGGCCGGCGTCGTGTTCGGGGCGGTGAACCTCGTCGTCGACCTGCTGTACCCGGTCATCGATCCCCGGCTCAGGACGCGCGTGACGGGGGCCGCCCGATGACCGCCGCGATCGGCGTGCGTACCCGCCGCAGGACCTCGGCCCGGTACGGCGCCACGGCCTTCCTGGCTATCGTCGGTTTCGCGACCCTCTTTCCCGGCGTCGTCGCGCCCGGAGACCCGCTCGCCGTGGACGTGTCACAGCGGTTGCTGCCGCCCTCCTTCGATTATCCGTTCGGCACCGACGAGCTGGGACGCGACCAGCTCAGCCGCGTCGTGCATGGGGCCCAGACGAGCCTGTCCACCGCGTTGCTCGCACTCGTCCTCGCGTTCGGCCTGAGCATCCTGATCGGCCTGCTCGCGGGCTACCTGGGCGGCCTCGTCGACCGCGTGCTGATGGCGGGCGTCGACGTCCTGCTGGCGCTGCCCTCCCTGCTGATCTCGCTGTTGATCGTGTCCGGGCTGGGCGCGGGGCCGGTCAAGCTCGCGGTCGCCATCGGCATCGCGTCGGTGCCGGCCTTCGCCCGGGTCACCCGGGCCGAGGTGCTCCGGGTCAGCTCCCAGACGTTCGTGGAAGCCGCCGGCGGTTACGGACTGCCCCGGCACCGCATCCTGACGCGCCACGTGCTCCCCCACGCCAAAGGACCGATCACCGCGCTCGCCGCGCTGGAGCTGGCGAGCATGGTGCTGGCGGTGTCCGCGCTCAGCTTCCTCGGCTACGGCACGAGGCCGCCCGACCCCGAGTGGGGAAACATGATCGCCGCGGGGCGCGACCACTTCGCCACCGCGTGGTGGCTGACCGTGCTGCCCGGCGCCGTGCTCGCGGGCGTCGTGCTGGCGCTGCACCGCATCGGCCGCGCGCTGGGCCTGTCAGAAGTGGGGCTCGTGTGAACGCCCCGCGCGAGCGGAACGCGTCGCATCCGCCGTTGCTGCGCCTCGACCGCCTCAGCGTCACCTACCCGGGCCGCCGGGGCGTGGCTCCCGTCGCGGCCGTCGCGGACCTGTCGGTCACGGTCTCCGGCGGCCAGACGGTGGCCATCGTCGGCGAGTCGGGCTCGGGCAAGTCGACGACGCTGCACGCGCTCCTCGGCCTGCTGCCACGGGAAGCGGAGGTGCGCTACCGGGCGCTGGAGATCGGCGACGACACCGGTCTCTCCCACGCCGTGGACGATCCCCGCGAGCTTCGCGGGCGGGCCGTGGGCCTCGTCCCCCAGGATCCGGCCAGGGCGCTGGACCCGCTCGTCCGGATCGAGCGGAACTTCGCCGAGCTGCACCGCCACTTCCTGCGGATCGGGGACAGGGCCGAGAGCAGGCGGCGCACGATCGAGACGCTCCAGGCCGTGGGGGTCGACCGGCCGGAGCTGCGGCTGCGGCAGTACCCGCACGAACTGTCCGGGGGTCTGCGCCAGCGCATCCTCATCGGGCTCGCGCTCGTCGGCCGGCCACGGCTGCTGCTCGCCGACGAACCCACCTCGAACCTGGACACCACGGTGCAGCGGCGGGTGCTCGATCTGTTCGACACGTTGCGGACGGAGCGAAGCCTGGGGCTGCTGCTCGTCACCCACGACCTCGCCGTGGCCGCCGAGCGCGCCGACCATCTCCTCGTCGTCCGTCACGGGCGCGTCGTCGAGTCCGGCCCCGTCCCCGCGGTCCTGGGCGATCCCCAGGACCCCTACACCCGGCAGTTGCTGACCTCCCTGCCCAGCAGGTTGCCGCCCCGCCCGCAGCCGAAGCCGGCGGACCCTCCCCCGGTCGTCCTGGAGGCCAGGGGACTCAGCAAGTCGTACGCCGGCGGGAGAGGACGCGAGAGAACCGACGCCGTCCAGGACGTCGGCATCCGGCTGCGCCGCGGCCGGAGCATCGCGATCGTCGGAGAGTCCGGTGCGGGGAAGTCCACGCTGCTCCGCCTGATCACCGGGCTGGAGCGGCCCGACGCGGGAACGGTGCTGCTGCAGGGCGCGGCGCAGCCCTCGCGCGCGAGGGCCGGCACGGCGTTCACCCGGCGCGTACAGCTCGTCTACCAGAATCCCGCGAGCAGCCTGAATCCCGCCCTCCGCGTCGGCCGTGTCGTCGCCGAGCCCTTGGAGGCGCATCGCGTCGGCACCCCCGCCTCGCGCGCCGAGCGGGCGCGCGAGCTGATCCGGCAGGTCGGCCTGCCGGAGGAGGTCGCCGACCGGCGTCCCGCGCAGTTGTCCGGCGGGCAGCAACAGCGCGTCGCGATCGCCAGGGCGCTCGCGCTCGAACCCGACGTGGTCGCTCTCGACGAACCCGTCTCCGCACTCGACCAGGCCGTGCAGTACGAGCTCCTGCGGCTGCTGATCGGCCTGCAGGAACGGCTCGGCATCGCCTATCTCCTCGTCTCCCACGACCTCGGCGTCGTCCGGGCGATGGCGGACGAGGTGCTCGTCATGCGCCGCGGGCGCGTGGCGGAGTACGGGCCTGCCGGTGAGGTGTTCGACCGGCCCGCCAGCCCCTACACCCGTTCGCTCCTCGACGCGGTGCCCCCACTCGCCCTGCCCCGCCCCTCGCCCCTCGGCCCCCCGCCCGTCTCATCCCCGCCCGCCTCGTCCCCATCGGAAAGGACAGCACTGTCATGACCCGTCGACCCATGGTCGGCCTGTTAGCGGCTCTCGGCGCGACCGTCCTGCTCGCCGGCTGCGCCACCGGCGGCAACGCGGAGTCCGCGGCCGGACCGGGCGCCCACCTGCGCGTCGCCTACGGGGCGTATCCGGACTGCCTGGACTACGCCCAGTCCAACCCCGTCGCGATCTTCGGCAGGCAGGTGCTCGACACGCTGCTCAGCGTGAACCCCGGCAGCGGCGAGCTGGAGCCGTATCTGGCCGAGTCGTGGAAGGTCGACGACGGCGGCCGGAGCTACGAGTTCACGATCCGCCAAGGCGTGACGTTCAGCAATGGTGAGCGGCTGACCGCGAAGGTCGTCGCGGACAACTTCGCGACGCTGTGGCGGTTCGCCGAGCAGGGCGTGTCGCCCACGGCCGGCGCCTACCTGCGCGGTTTCGACCGCGCGGAGGCCGTGGACGAGCGGACGGTGCGGGTCGTGTTCACCGCGCCCAACGCCGGTTTCCTCCAGGCCAACACCGAAGGCCAGTTCGGTGTCATCGCCCCCGCGTCTCTCGCCAGGACGCCGGAGCAGCGATGCGCGGAGGGGACGATCGGCTCCGGCCCGTTCGTCCTCGACCGTACGGTGCCGGGCGAACGCGTCGAGTACGTGAAACGCGCGGGCTACAACTGGGCGCCGACGGCCTTCGGCCGGACCGGGGAGGCGGCGCTCGACCGGCTGACGATCCAGATCGTCCCCGAGGAGAGCGGGCGCGCGGCCGGGCTGATCGCGGGCGACTACGACGTGGCGTACTCGATCTTCCAGACCGGGGTGAACCAGGCCAAGGGCCACGCCGACGTCACCAGTGTGCTGGCCCCCAACCGGGGAGTCGTGAACAGTTTCCTGCCCAACACCAGCGATCCCGTGCTCGCGGATCCGGCGGTGCGACAGGCACTCCAGCACGGGATCAACCGGCAGGAACTGGTCTCCTCCTTCTACGGCAGCGGGGTCGAACCCGCGACCGACGTGGTGTCGCGCGGGCACCCCTACTACCGCGACCGCAGCGACCTCATCCGCTACGACCCGGACCTGAGCCGCCGCATCCTGGACGACGCGGGCTGGGTCGTAGGCGCCGACGGCGTCCGGGTGAAGGGCGAGCGGCGGTTGGAGTTCAGCCTCGAGTTCGTCAGCGGATCCATCGGGGCCGTCCAGTCCGGCTGGGAGTACGTGCAGACACAGCTCAAAGAGCTGGGGATCGCGCTGCGACTCGCGCCGATCTCCACCGCCCAGCAGACCGATCTACGCAACTCGGGCAAGTGGCAGCTCGCCATCGCCCAGGGCGCCGCGCGCGGGGACGCCGACGGCATCGCCGCCTACTACTCCACGCGGCTGACCGTCTACCAGGGGCTGGCGCCCCGGCAGGAGATCGACGACCTGCTCGCCGAGCAGGCCGGCACGCTCGACCAGGACAGGCGCCACCAGATCGTCGACGAAGCCGTGGAGAAGATCCTCGAGGAGGGCTACGGCATCCCGCTCTACGACTCCTCCCAAGTGCTCCTCGTCCGGAACTCGGTGAAGGGACTGACCTTCCCGATCAACTCCTGGGAGCCCATCTTCTATCGCGTCGAGAAGAGCTGAGCCCGCGACTTCCGAGAGGCCGTGATGAACGAGTTCAGGCAAGACCTCAACGCGCCGAGACCGGCGACTCCGACAGTGCTGCTCAACTCCCAGTACCTGACGTCGAGCCACGACTGGCGCAGCGCCGAAGGGCGCGCCCACTCGCCGTTCGAGGTCGCCACCTTCGTCCGACAGGCGCAACAGGCCGAGGCCGCCGGGTTTCACGCCATCTTCCAGGCCGACTTCTCCGGAGTGGTCCGGGAACGGCTCAGGGACGGCCCGCCGCTCTCCGCGTTCGAGCCCTTCCAGTTGTCGGCGCTCGTCGCGAGCGCCACCTCCCGCATCGCCGTGATGCCCACGGTCTCCACGCTGTACACGCACCCGTTCACCTTCGCCCGCAACCTGGCCAGTCTCGACCGGATCGCCGGCGGCCGGGCCTGGGTGAACGTGGTCTCCTCCTTCCGGGACGGCACTGCCATCGGCATGAAACGCGACGTCCCGGCCGGGCAGCGCCACCTGCAGACCGAGGAGTTCCTCCACGTCGCACGACGCCTGTGGGCGAGCTGGCCGCCCAAGGCCAACGTGCTCGACGTCGCCGGCGGGCGGTTCGTCGACGGTGAGCTGATCGCCGATGTCGACCACATCGGCGAGTTCTACGAGCAGCACGGGCCCATCGACACCGCGCCCTACTCCTCCGACTTCCCCTTCACCCTTCAGGCGACCTCGTCCCTGGAAGGACTGCGGCTCGCGGCCCGCACCGCCGACGCCGTGTTCGCGGGAACCCCCACGCTCGCGGCCGCGCGGGAGTTGCGCCGCATCCTGCGCCGGGAGGTGCGGCGCGCCGGGCGCGACGAGGACAGCGTGGCGCTGCTGCCCGGCGCCTTCATCCACGTCCTCGACCCAGGTGCCGGGCCGGCCACGTGGACGCGGCGGCAGCCCCCTCGCACGCCCTTCGCCGACGCGGCGCTGGCGCAGGTCCGCTCCCGGTTCCCGGCCCTTCGGCTGCACGGGCTGCGGCCATCGGACCCGTTGCCGGAGGACGTGATCGACGACGACCCCGACGTCGTGTTCGCCAGGTTCGGCTCGCGCTACCTGCCGGCCTGGGACGTCGCGCGAACGCCGGGCCAGAGCGTGGCCGACTTCGCGCTCGCGGTGGCGCCCCTCGGCGAGCACGCCCAGTTCGCCGGGACCGCGGAGCAGATCGGCGACGAACTGCGGCGCTGGTACGACGAGGGAGGCGTGGACGGATTCCAGTTGATCCTCGGCAACGAGTTCACCACGGTCTGCGACCGCGTCCTGCCGCGCCTGCTCGGCGTCGCCTGACGATGACCGCCGTCAAGACGACCGCCTTCAAGAAGGGGCAGACATGTGCGGAATAGCCGGCTGGGTGGACTACTCGGGGCTCCCCCCGGACGCCCGATCGATCGCGGAGCGGATGAACGACTCCCAGACGAGCCGCGGCCCCGACGGAGCCGGCATCTGGAGCTCCCCCCGGGCGATCCTGGCGCACCGGCGGCTCTCGGTCATCGACCTCGCGACCGGCGGCCAGCCGATGACGCTGGGCGGGCCGTCAGCCGGCAGCAGCCGGCTCGTCCTGACCTACAACGGAGAGCTGTACAACTATCGCGAACTCCGTGCCGAACTCGTGGCGCGCGGGCACCGCTTCCGTACGCACAGCGACACGGAGGTGGTGCTCAACGCCTGGGCGGAGTGGGGCCCGCAGGCCGTCGAGCGCTTCAACGGGATCTTCGCCTTCGCCGTCTGGGACGACGACCACGAGACCCTCTGGCTGGTACGCGACCACCTGGGGGTCAAGCCGCTGCACTACCACCTGACGACCGGCCGGTTGATCTTCGCGTCCGAGGCGAAGGGGATCCTCGCCCACCCCGAGGTGCCCACCGTCATCGACGAGGACGGGCTCAGGCAGTTGGTCCTGCCGCTGATCAAGTTTCCTGGGGCGAACCCGTACC
The DNA here is from genome assembly GCF_039536965.1 of Nonomuraea antimicrobica. Taxonomy (NCBI): domain Bacteria; kingdom Bacillati; phylum Actinomycetota; class Actinomycetes; order Streptosporangiales; family Streptosporangiaceae; genus Nonomuraea; species Nonomuraea antimicrobica. The sequence goes on from NZ_BAAAZP010000124.1 coordinate 37,997, forward strand.
GGGGTGTGGCGGAGGTGCTCCCCGGTCAGATCCTGTCCTTCTCCCGCGACGGTGTGCGCCGCACCCAGTACTGGGACCTGCGGGAGGTCATCACCCGGACCGACCGCCCGGCGAGCCTCGACGACTCGGTGGACCGGTTGCGCTTCCTGCTGGAGGACACCGTCGCGCGGCAGACGATCGCCGACGTGCCGCTGTGCTCCCTGCTCTCCGGCGGGCTGGACTCCTCCGTGGTGACCGCTCTCGCCAACGGCCTCCCGGGGCATCGCGGCGTGGGGTCGTTCTCGGTCGACTTCTCCGACGCCGCGGGCGCCGTGGACTCCCGCTCGGCGCTCGACCGGCGGTACGCGCGCGAGGCGGCCGCGTTCATCGGATCGACGCATTCCAACGTCGTCCTGGACGCCGCGAAGCTGTCGGACGTCGCGGTGCGGGACGCCGCCGTCCGCGCGCGGGACCTGCCGAACGGCTTCGGCGACCTCGAGATGAGCCTGCTGCTCCTGTGCGCGGAGATCCGCAGGCACGCCACCGTCGCGCTGTCGGGAGAGGCCGCCGACGAGATTCTCGGCGGATATCGGTGGTTCCATGATCCGCGGGCCGTCTGGGCCCCCACCTTCCCGTGGATCGCCGACAGCCCCGCCCACGGCTACCTCCACCAGCGGGTGCTGGGCACGCTGGCCCCGGAACTCGTCGAGAAGCTGCGCCTGGAGGAGTACCTGCACGACGAGTACGCCACGGCGCTCGGCGGCCTCGGCTTCCACCCGGGGTTGAGCCGCGAGGAGCGCAGGCACCGCGAGATCATCTACCTCGGCCTCACCTATTTCCTGCCGATGCTGCTGGACAGGAGCGACCGGCTCAGCATGGCCAGTGGCCTGGAGATCCGCGTTCCCTTCTGCGACCACCGCATCGTGGAGCACGCCGTGACCCTGCCGCGGGACGTGCACAACGCAGGAGGGCGCGAGAAGGGCGTTCTTCGCGACGCGGCCAAGGGACTCCTGCCGCCGAGCGTGCTGGAGCGGCAGAAGTCCCCCTATCCGACGACCCCCGATCCCGACTATTCGCAGCGCATCGCGCGGCAGGTCACCGAGGTCGTGACCGCCCCTCCCGGCGACCTGAGGGAGATCTTCGCCGAGCGCCTGCTCGATCCGCGCGAGATCGCGAACGCCGCGAGGTCGCACGGATTGGTGAGCAACTTCGAGGGCGAGGTCATCCTCAACTTCGCCTCGTGGTTCCGCCAGTACCGACCGCGGCTCGTGGCGTGAAGCCACGAGATCGACATGACGGCAGGCAGTGACGAGGCGGTCGTCGCCGGCCGCCTCTGGCGTTACTGACGAGCCACTGACCGACTTGGACACCGAACGACACCGAACGACACGAACGACATCGAAGGAGGAGTCATGACGGATTCCGCGTACGACCCGGCTTGCCGGGAGCCCACGATCGTGGCCGGCGGGGATCGCCGGAGCGCGCTGTGGAGGCGACGCCTCTTCGAAGCGGAGGCGGGTCTCACCCGGTTCGTCGTGGAGAGCCGCGCCGGAGCGTTCATGCACGAACTGCTCCATGTGAAGCACGCGATCTTCGAGTCCCTGCCGCGGGCCGGTGCCGGGGAGTCCGACTGGAAGGCGGCGTTCTTCCGGGCACAGGCGTTGATGGAGCAGTTCGTGGTGTCGCGGTTCGGTCACGACCAGCTCGCCGCCTGGGCCGCCGCCAACAGCGCCGTCTACGCCGCGGTCGACGCCGCGCCCCGGCACGACGCCGCCGTGCCGCTCCAACGGCTGCACGACCAGGCCGACCTCTACCGGTCAGAGGTCGAATGGGTCGAACGTGACGAGAGCCGCGCGGTCCTGAAGATCCGCCACTGCGCGATCTGGGACTACCGCGAGCTCGCGCGAAGACGCGGGGTCACGATCACCCTGCAGTCCCCGTGCGAGTACTGCGTGCCCGCCACGACCGCGATGATCACCAACAAGGGGCTGCGCGCGCGGTGCGAGCTGACCGACGGCGAGCACGGTCACGGCTGCCTGTGGACGGCCTCCGGCCAGAGCCCGGGTCATGACACCGGTCAGGGCACCGCCCAGGGCGGCGAGGACTGAGGCCGTGTCCGACATGAGCTCCTTGGTGGAGACCCGTGACTGGGTGCACTTCCGCCGGCTGCCCGCCCGGCAACAGCCCGATTGGCCCGATCGGGACGAACTCCACGCCGTCCTGCGCTCCCTGCCGCAGGACGACCTCGTCACACGTGACTCCGTGGACGAGCTGTGGATCGCTCTCGCCGGGCTGGAGTCCGGCGGACTCGTCCTGCAACTCGGCGACTGCGTCGAGGACATCGACGAAGACGTCGGCGCGGTCACCCGCCAGAAGCTGGGATTCCTCGACGAGGCCAGGTCCCGGCTGCGCCACCGCACCGGTCGCGAGGTCATCGCGGTCGGCCGCCTCGCCGGCCAGTACGCCAAGCCGCGCTCGAGCGACCACGAGATCGTCGACGGCGTGGCGCTCCCGAGCTTTCGCGGCCCGATCGTGAACTCCCCCCACGCGAGCCTGGACGCCCGCATCCCGTCGGCGCACCGCGTCGCACGGGCCCACGCCGCCGCCCAGCGGGCCTACGAAGTGATCGACGCCCACAACCGCGCCGCCGGCCGCGACGCGCCCGTCTGGACCAGTCACGAACTGCTCCTCCTGGACTACGAGCTGCGCTTCCTGCGCAACGACGCGCCCAGGAACCATCTCGCGACCACGCATTGGCCCTGGATCGGGGAGCGCACCCGGCAGCGCGACGGCGCGCACATCGCGCTCGCCTCGACGTTGAGCAACCCGGTGAGCGTGAAGCTCGGCCCGAGCGCCTCGCCCGATGAGGCGGCACGCCTCGCGCAGCGGCTCAACCCGCACGACGAACCGGGCCGCCTGACGTTCATCGTGCGGATGGGACACCAGTACATCGACCGGCTGCGGCCCGTCGTCCGCGGCGTGCACCGGCGGCTCCGGCACGTGCACTGGATCTGCGACCCGATGCACGGGAACACGATCACGAGCCGGAGCGGCCTCAAGACCCGCCACGTCGAGCACGTCGTCGCGGAACTGCGCCGCTTCCAGGAGATCCTGCTGGACGAGCGGCGGCACCCGGCCGGTCTGCATCTCGAGGCGACCCCCGACGACGTGTACGAGTGCTCGCACCACCACCGCGAGCCGACCGACCCCTCCCGTTACCGCACGTTGCTGGATCCCCGGCTGAACCCGGAGCAGACCGCTCATGTGCTCGACCAGTGGTTCGTCTGACCACGTGCCGAACCTCACGAAGGAGACAGACCCATGCCGCGCTCACTCCTGGACCTGGAGGACGCCGACGCCGGCCCGATCGATCCCCGCGAGTACCTCGAGGCGGCGTTGCGCTGGCACTTCTCGGAACGGACGGGCTCCAGGCTCTGGCTGACGCTCGCCGAGGACCTGGACTTCGACCCCATCACCGACATCACCTCGTTCGACGGGCTCAGCCGGTTCCCCGACATCGGGCGCCATCTGCGGGACAGCAGCATCGAGGACCTCGTCCCCCGCGGCCTCGAACACGAGCCCCCGCCCTCGGTGTTCGAGACGGGAGGCACCACCGGCTCGCCCAAACGGCTCATCTACACCGAGCGCTGGATACGGCGAGCCCTGGCGTGGAAGACCGAAGAGCTGACGGGCGCGGGGTTCCCCGTCGGCCGGCCCTGGCTGGTGGCGATGCCGTCCGGTCCGCACGCCTTCGGGCACACCACCCGCCTTCAGGCTCGGGCGCTGCGCTCGGTGCTGCACACCGTCGACCTGGACCCCCGCTGGGTGAAGAAGCTCATCGCGGCCGGTGGCGCGCCGGACGCCTACGTCGCCCACCTCGTCGAGCAACTGGGCCACATCATTCGCAGCCAGAACATCGCGGCGGTCACGACCACGCCCCCGATCCTCTCCGAACTGCTCCTGCACGAAGAGCTGACGGACCGGCTCCGCCGGACGCTGAGGTATCTCGCGCTCGCCGGGGCGCACCTCGATGACGACACCTATGACCTGATCGCCGAAGCCTTCCCCGACGCCGTGATCCACAACATCTACGGGAGCACGATGGTCCTGACCACGGCCAGGATCCGGCCCGGCACCGCGTCGCCGCCGGACGCGGTCTACGACGGGTACTCGCCGTTCGTCCTGTTCAACGTGGTCGATCCCGACACCGGCGAGCCCGTCGCGTACGGCGAGCGCGGCCAGGTGCGGATGAGCCACCTCAGCAGCGGGGTCTTCATCCCCAACAACCTCGAACGGGACTCCGCCGTCCGCGTGCCGGGCCGCGCGGGCGGGATCGGCGACGCCCTCACCGGGATCCGCCCCCTGGCGACCTTCGACGGCGACCGGGTGATCGAGGGGGTCTACTGATGACCACCGCCCCGCCGGAACAGGACGGCCGCCTGATTCGCCTTCCCGCGCTCACCCATCGCGGCAGGGTCGAGACGCGCGCCGTGGAAACCGTCCATGGTGTCGACGGCAGCGCGCTGGCGGTGCTCTCGCTCTGTCCCGACCTGCTGGTCGCCCAGGCGGTCCAGGCCCAGCGACGGGCTCCCGCGCCACCGCCGCGGGAGCGGGCCGCGCGGCTCGCCGAGGCCGCGCGGCGCTTCCGCACCGACGTGCTCGGAGGGCTGTCGTTCGCCGAGCACTGCGACCACGTCACCCGGGTCTCGGGCCACAACCGGAGCCTGACCGAGCAGTTGAGCCGGGCGGTGGCCGACGCGATCGAGCAGGCGCCGGAACGCGCGGACCAGGCCCGGCCGAACGGGTCGGCCCGTGCGTGGAGCGACATCGGCCGCCGTTCTGGCAGCGGGGTGTGGACGCGGCGCGGGGAGACGCTCGGAGCCGTTCTCTCCGGGAACCTGCCCACGATCCAGAACGGCTGGCTGCAAGCCCTCGCACTCGGATACCGCGTCGCGGTGAGACCGTCGCGACGTGAGCCGTTCACGGCGTACCGGGTGGTGGAGGCCCTTCGCGCGGCTGGATTCCGCGACACCGACGCGGTGTATCTCCCGTCCGCGCACACGGGCGCGACCGCCCTGCTCCGCCGCGCGGACCTGGGACTGGTCTACGGCGGCGACGACGTCAAGACCAGGTACGAGGGCTCAGCCACGATCAAGGTCGGCGGGCCAGGACGTTCCAAGACCCTCGTCGACCGCGCGCACGTCCTGCCTGAGGCCGTCGAGTCGGTCGTCGAGGCGGTCGTCGAGTCGGTCACCGCGCTCTCGGGCGTCGCCTGCGTCAACACCACGGCCGTCTTCGTGGAAGGAGATCACACGCGGTTCGCCGCGGACCTCGCCGCGGCGCTGACCGCGCGGGCGCGGGCCCGTCAGACCACGCCGGAGCACCTCGGGCCACGGGTGACGGACGACACGGCCAGGGCGATCGTCGACCACCTCCGCCGTCGGGCCGCGCACGCCCGGCCCGAGATCCCCCTCGACCAGGTGGCCACTCCGCACCCGGCGGGCGGGGTGGTGCTCGGGCCCGCGGTGTTCACCGTCGACGACCCGCGCGACGACGTGCTGGGGGCGGAGCTGCCCTTCCCCTGCGTGTGGATCGCGCCGTGGAGCCGGGCGGACGGGCTGGGACCGCTGCGGGAGTCGCTCGTCGTCAACGCCATCTCCGACGACCGCGGCCTGATCACGGACCTCCTCGGGGACCCGACCATCCAGAACGTCCACGTCAACGTCCCGACGGTGCACAGCGACGGCAGGCTCCCCCACGAGGGCTTCGTCGGCGACTTCCTCATGCGGAACAAGGCGGTCGTGTCCGCGTGAGACACCGCCCCGACCACCACCGAGTGACAAGGAGCGACGTGGAGATCGTCAGCCCGCGGGCGGCTCGATGGGGAGCAGGCCGAGACTGCGTCCCTTCTTGAGCGCCGTGACCCGATCGTGCACGCCGAGTTTGCGGTAGAGATTCTCCTTGTGCTTGACCACGGTCTTCTCTGTGATCTGGAGCCGGCTGCCGATGGCGTGCGCGGTCAGTCCTTCGTCCAGGAGCGCCAGGACCGCCATTTCGCGGAGCGTGATTCCGTATTCGGCCGGGTCACCGAGTTTCGGCATATCGAGGACGACCTTCTCGTACGCGGACACCGTGTCGAGGAGCGAACGAGCCAGATCGGCGAATTCGAGGTCCCGGTCGGTGAACCCGTGGCCGCTGCGGCTCATGATGACACCCCGGATCTGTCCGGGGCGGGAGTTCAGCGGGAGCGCCAACTGCCGGTCGATCCCGATGGCCGCCTTGCCCGCGCGATACCCCTCGCTCTTCCACCAGCGGTCGTCGGCGACCTCGTCCAGGGAGTGCGGGGTGCGGTCCCGGGTGTGCGCGTAGTGACGCAGCAGTGGGTGGGCACGCATGTGGGCGTGGATCAGCGCGTCCAGCGGGGCCTCGTACAGCCAGTCGGGTGAACCGGTCTGGGCGTGGCCGGTGCCGGCCCGCCAGTCGAGGTCGATGAGGACGGCCAGATCCACCGGCAGGTCGGCGATCAGCCTCTCCATGAGCAGCGGCCACACACGCACCGGTTCGCGCTCGGTGAGGATCGCCATCGCGAGGTCGTGGAGGCGTTTGGCGTCGTGGCCCGACAAAGCCGTCATGACCGCAGTGTGCAGGATCGAAGGAGATTCTGCATGTGATGCATGAATGGCGGTGAAAAGGCACTACGAACTTCTTCGTATATCGGATTCGGCCCGTTTCTTGGGACGCTGTGGTCCGCCGTAAAACGGGCACGGAATTCGGCGTACGGAGGTCGTGGGTGGACACCACGGAGAGGCGGTCGCCCGCTTCGGCGGAGCGGGACGACGAGTCCGGCCGCGGCGCCGTCCGCCGGGCCACCGCGCTGGCGGGGCTCGGGTCGGTCGCCGACGTGGTGGCGGTCGCGCAACTGGTCACCACCGAGTCGCGGCACGGGGTGCTGGTCGCCGGTCTGCTGTCGGTGCTCACCGGGGTGCTGGGGCTGATCCAGCTCCACGGGCGGCCCGTCGGCCTGCGGGTCATGGTGATGGTCGCGCTGATCGCCGTCGGCGCCGGGCTGACCGGCGCGATGACCCAGCGGTACTACGCCGACGCGGTCGCCGGGGGCCTGCTGCCCGCTCCCGTGGACGCCGGCACCGCGCCCGTCACGCCGTCCGCGTCCTCGACCGGCACCGCGCCCTCGACCGGCGCCGCACCCTCGACAGAGACCTCGCCGTCAACCGGGACCTCACCGTCGACCAGAACCTCACCGTCATCCGGGACCTCGCCGTCGACCGCGGCCTCGCCGAAGGACGGGGAGAAGATCCGCGAGGGCGAGGCGTCCCTGCGGGACCAGGACTACCTCGACGTCGAATCGGGCCGCACCGGCACGATCGACCCGGCCACCAGCGACCTGTGGTACGTCAGCCCGTACCGCTCGTTGTGGACGGCCGGCGGCGGCGAGTACCCGATCACGCCCGTCGACGCGCGCCCGGGCCCCGACGACTGCGCGCAGGCCCTGACCGCGAGGGAGTACGACCAGGTGGAGGTCGGCAAGCTGGCGCCCGGTGACTGGGCCTGCGCCCGCACCGCCGAGGGCAACCTCGTCGGGATCCGGTTCCCCGCCATCCCGACCGGCGACGCCCCGCTCAAGATCTCCTACACCGTCTGGCACTGGACCCCGCAGGAGTAGTCATGCCCTACGCGCTCGCCAGGAAGCTCGTCGCATCGGTGATCATGACGCTGGTCGTGGCCCTGACGGCCGCGATGGACTATCCCGAGCCGCTGCCGGACTTCGCCCACCCGCACGCGCCGCACTACCCGTGGTACCAGCCGGTCAACGCGGCCACCACCCGGCCCGTCCTGATCATCCGCGGCGGCTTCACCGACCTGCCCTGGCCCGCGGCCAAGGACGACGCCTGGCTCGGCCGGCGGTACTTCGGGCCGGGCTACCCGAGCGTGCGCGACTACTTCGCGCAGAGCTCCGGCGGCCGGGTGGACCTCACCCGCGCCCGCGAGAGCTCCGGCGTCCACGACGACGGGATCGTCACCGTCGACTACGGGCTCACGCTGGCGCAGTGGGAGGCGCTCACCGACGAGCAGATGATGCGCCACGGCGTGAACGTGGCCGACCCCCTGGTGGACTACTCGGCCTTCGACCGCAACGGCGACGGCCGGCTCGGCCAGGACGAAGTGGTGATCGTGGTCCTGCAGTCGGTGCCCTTCGACCCCGGCGACTTCACCGGAGGATGCGGCGCCGCCCGCGGAGTCTCCCCCGGCCCCGCGCTCGACGGAATCGACCTGGACGGCCGGACCAACGTCTGGGCCAACAGCGCGGTCAACCAGATCACTCTCGACCACGAGATGATGCACGCCGCCTTCGGCCTGGACCGGGACTTCCACGGATACCCCATCCACGGCTTCGACGTCATGGGGAACACCTGCTCCGACGGCGAGTGGTACGTGGAGCTCAACTCCTGGCACAAGATGCACCTGGGCTGGGCGAAACCGACGATCGTGACGCGGGACGGCTACTACGACGTCCCCGCCTGGGACACCAGCGACACCGCGTTCCTCCTGTACGATCCCGATCGCGGCACCGACGACTACCTCCTGGTCGAGAACCGGTGGCGGCGCCCCGGCACCTACGACGCCGACGTGAGTGACAACGGCCTGGCCGTGTGGCGCATCGACGAGAGCCAGTACTACAACGACGCACCCGACGCCTACCCGATCAGGCTGCAGGGCCCGTGCTGGGACTACTCGTGCACCTACGAAGCCTGGGACGCGAGCGACCCCGCGACGCCACTGCGGACGATGGACGGCCCCTGGCGCGACGGCACGCCCGGCAACGTCGCGGTCCGGATGGTCCAGGAGGCCGGGCCGACGACGAGGGCCTACTTCGACGTGCCGGGTCCGGGGGCCGCCGTGGACTGCTTCGACCCGTACACCCCGACCCGGCGGCGCGAGGTGCAGGTCATCGCCGGGCAGACCGCCGACCTGCGACTTCCCGTGCAGAACACCAGCGAGCAGGCCGGAGCCGTCAGCCTGGGCCTGGCCGGGCAACCGGAGCCGGGCTGGTCATGGAGCGGGCACACCGCCGACCTGGATCCCAAGGCGGCCACCGTGGGCCGGCTGCTCGTCACCACCCCGGCGGACGCCGTACCCGGCGCCTACCGACTGTGGCCGCAGGCCACCTGGCTCGCCGACCCGCGGCACGCGTCCACGTGCGACGTCACCGTCCGGGTCGTCGCGCCACCGGAGGCGAGCTGGGGATACGCCTCCACGCGCGCGCTCCAGTACCAGGCGCCGATCGGCGAGGCGGTCACGCTCGACCCGTCCTGGCAATGGGGCACCTGGCGGCGCGACGCCGATCCGGCGCAGGCGGGCAGGCACGCCACCATGGTCCGTACGGCGACCGGCCGCTACACGGTGACGCTGCCAGGTCTGGGAACGACGCCGGGCGTCGCGCACGCGGGCGCGGGTGTCTCGTGGGGGCACATCGACGCCGCCTGGTGCCAGCTCGACTCCGTGACCAGGAGCGGCGCCGACAAGCTGCTGGACGTGGCCTGCTTCGACGGCACGGGAACGGCGCAGAACCTGCCGTTCGCCGTCTGGGCGAGCGGGCCGAGTCCCGGCCAGAGGCCGCAGCTCCTGGCCCGTTACCAAACGATCGGCGGTTTCGGCGACGCGGTGCCACTGGTGAACGACGACACGTTCAACTCCGCCGCCGGCCCGGTGGAGGTGCGCAGGACCGGTGAAGGCCGCTACGAGGTGACGGCCGTCGGCGAGGTCTACGACGCCACCGGATACGCGCGGGTCACCGCGCTCAACAGCGCCCGCGCCCGATGCCGCGCGGCGAGCGTCGAGGACACCGGTACGGCCCTGCGGATCGGCGTGGAGTGCACCGGCGCGGACTTCCAGCCGCGGAGCACGCCATGGCTGCTGTCCTACACCGAAGGCGTCGGCGCGCACCACGATCCCACCGTGCCGGCGGCGTACGCGAGCACGACAGGGGACCCGTCGGCGCCCGGCATCGACACCAGAAGATCGTGGAGCAGCACCGGCGAACTGCCGACCATCGCGCGTACGGCACCGGGCGTGTACGACGTCAACTACCAGGCCGTCGGGAACCCGTTCACCTATCCGGCCGACCTGGTCGACGTCGCCGCCGTGGGCCCGCAGGCACGTTCGTGCCGGGCGCTGTCGTGGAACTCCTACAGCTATCCCGGCAGGCTGCGCATCGTCGTGCACTGCTACGACGCCGCGCGCCGGCCAGCCGATGCCCACTTCGCCTTCGCCTACCTCCGCGCCCCCGATCGGCCCTGATCAGGCCGCGCATCACGCCGCCATACCGGACGGTCCGAGGGGCTTGCGCCCGACCCACCTAATCGATTAGAAACGTCGTCATCTAATCGATTGGATGCAACATGGCGTTTACCTTCGAACCAACCGTCGTCGTCGTCGGATCCGTGAACCTCGACACGACCATCCGCGTCGCCATGCTGCCCCTCCCGGGCGAGACGGTCTTCGCCGCGACGAACCACCACCAGCTCGGCGGCAAGGGAGCCAATCAGGCCGTCGCCGCCGCGGAGGCCGGCGCGTCGGTCACCATCGTCTGCGCACTGGGCGACGACCCCGCCGCGGAACAGGCCCTCGGCTGGCTACGGTCGCGGGCCGTCGAGGTCCGGCCGGTGCGCGACCGGACCCGTCCCACCGGCCGGGCCTGGGTCATCGTCGACGACGACGGCGAGAACGCCATCGTCGTCGACCGGGGCGCCAACGCGGCACTCACGGCCGACCTGGCCATCGCCGCCGTCCTCGACAGGACGCGCGGCGGCGACAGGGCCACCACCACGCTCGTCGCCCAAGGGGAGGTCGATCCCGCGGTCGTCCACGCCGTCGCCGCGTTCGCACGGGAGCACGGCCTGCGGTTCGTGCTGAACCTGGCGCCGGTCATCGAGGTCAGCGAGGCGACGCTCAGGACGGCCGCGCCGCTGATCGTCAACGAGGGCGAGGCGACCGCCCTCGCCCGCCGCCACCTCGGTGAGGAGTCGCGCCCTGCGGACCTCGCCAGGCGATGGGGCATCGACGTCGTCATCACGCTCGGCGCCGAGGGCGCGGCGATCATCTCGCCCGACGGCGAGATCCGCCGGGTGCCGGCGCCTCCGGTCGACGTCGTCGTGGACACGTCGGGAGCGGGCGACGCCTTCGCGGGAACGGTCGCCGCCGCGCTGAGCCGGGGCCTGTCCCTGTACGAAGCCGCGGAGCACGGCGTCGCCGCCGGGGCTCGTGCCGTGCGCCGATGGGGCGCATCGGGCATCGGAGATGAACAAGGAAGTAATCGATGAAGATCAACAAGGTGAGGGCCGGCGTGCTGGCCCTGCTGATAGCGGCGACGGGCACGACACTGGCCGGCTGCGGCGCACCGCCCGCGAGCGGCGGTGCCGGCGGGGCGGCGCCGTCGCTCTGCATGGTCACGGACACGAACGGGATCGACGACGGCTCGTTCAACGAGCTGACCTACGCCGGGCTCACCCGGGCAGGCGGCACCAAGCCGACCGTGACGATCTCGCGCACCCCCGACGACTACGTCCCGAACGTCGAGAGCCTGGTCAACGGCGACTGCAGAATGATCGTCGGCGTCGGGTTCAACCTGGTCGACGCCATCAGGTCCGCCGCCGAGGCGAACCCGGAGATCCGGTTCGCGATCGTCGACGACGGCTCGATCGACCTTCCGAACGTGACGACGATCACCTTCGACATCACTCCCGCGGCGTTCCTGGCCGGGTACACCGCGGCGAGCTACTCGACCACCGGCGTGGTCGGCACGTACGGCGGCACGCAGATCCCGCCCGTCACCGCGTTCATGGACGGCTTCGCCCGTGGCGTCGACTACTTCAACAGGCAGAACAAAGCCTCCGTGACGGTGGTCGGATGGAACGTCGCCAAGCAGACGGGGACGTTCGTGGGCGGCTACGCGGCGGGCGTCGAGGCCAAGACGGTCACCCAGAGCCTGCTGGACCAGCGCGCCGACGTGCTGATGCCGGTCGGCGGTCCGATCTACCAGTCCGCGGCTGAGGCGATCCGCGACCGCGGGACGTCCGCCGCGCTCATCGGCGTCGACACCGACGGATACGAGTCGGACCGGAAGTACCAGAGCCTGTTCCTCACCTCGGTGCTGAAGCACGTCGACGTGGCGGTCGCCCAGGCGGCCGGCGCGACGGGGAACGCGGCCGGCGCGGCCGGCACGGCCGGCTACGTCGGCACCCTGGCGAACAACGGCGTCGGGGTCGCGCCCTTCCACGACTTCGCGGACCGAGCCGGCACCGCCCTTGGCGCGGAGCTGGACAAGATCCGGGCCGGACTCGTCGACGGCTCCATCAAGCCGTGACCCGGAACGGAGGCCAGACCTCATGAAACTCGAGCTCCGCGGCATCACCAAGCGGTTCGGCGGCCTGACCGCGAACGACCACATCGACCTGGTGGTCCAGTCCGGCGAGATCCACTGCCTGCTCGGTGAGAACGGCGCGGGCAAGTCCACCCTCATGAACGTGCTCTACGGCCTGTACCAGGCCGACGAGGGCGAGATCCTCCTGGACGGCGTGGTCCAGCGGTTCTCCGGCCCGCGCGACGCGATGAACGCCGGGATCGGCATGGTCCACCAGCACTTCATGCTCATCCCCGTGTTCACGGTCGCCGAGAACGTGATGCTCGGCAACGAGCCCACGGGTGCCGGTGGCACGCTCGACCTCGACGCCGCCCGGGCCCGCGTGCGGGAGATCTCGCAGCGCTTCGGGTTCGACCTCGACCCCGACGCGCTCGTGGGAGATCTCCCGGTCGGCGTGCAGCAGCGGGTCGAGATCATCAAGGCGCTCTCCCGTGACGCCCGGATCCTGGTCTTCGACGAGCCCACCGCCGTGCTCACGCCCCCGGAGACCGACGAACTGATGGCGATCATGCGCCGGCTCAAGGAGCGCGGCACCGCGATCGTGTTCATCACCCACAAGCTGCGTGAGGTGCGCGAGGTCGCCGACCGCATCACGGTGGTGCGGCTCGGCAAGGTGGTCGGCGAGGCGTCGCCCACGGCCGGCGACGCCGAGCTCGCATCGATGATGGTCGGCCGCGCGGTGGAGCTGACCGTGCGGAAGGCGCCGGCCGAGCCCGGGGACACCGCGCTCGTGCTGCGCGACCTGTCCGTGATCGACGCGCGCGGCCAGTACGTCGTGTCGCACGTCGACCTGGCGGTGCGGCGCGGGGAGATCCTCGCGATAGCCGGCGTGCAGGGCAACGGCCAGACCGAGCTGACGGAGGCCATCCTCGGGCTGCAGCCGCGGGTCGAGGGCTCGATCACGCTCGACGGGGTCGAGCTGGCCGGTCGCACGCCGCGGCAGGTCCTCGACGCGGGCGTCGGGTTCGTGCCGGAGGACCGCGCGCGGGACGGCTTCGTCGCCGAGTTCACGATCGCCGAGAACCTCATGCTCGACCGCTCGAACGGCGCTCCGTTCGTACGGGCGGGCGCGCTGCGGCTCGATGCGATCGAGTCGTTCGCCCGTGCCGCGATCACCGAGTTCGACATCCGCGCGCAGGGGACCGGCACCAACGTCGGCCGTCTGTCCGGCGGCAACCAGCAGAAGGTCGTGCTCGCCCGCGAGCTGAATCGCGAGCTGCGGCTGTTCGTCGCCGCCCAGCCCACCCGCGGCGTCGACGTCGGCTCGATCGAGTTCATCCACCAGCGGATCGTTCGGACCCGCGACGCGGGGGTGCCCGTGATCGTCGTGTCGACCGAGCTCGACGAGGTCGTCGCGCTCGCCGACCGCATCGCCGTGATGTACCGCGGCGAGATCGTCGGCGTCGTGCCCGGTGACAGCCCGCGCGACGTGCTCGGTCTCATGATGGCCGGCGCCGCACCCCAGGCGGTGGCGCCATGACACAGGACACGCCCCGCTCCCATCGGATCCTCAGGGAGATCTCCGGGGGCAACGCCGTCGTCTCCGTCCTCGCGATCGGGCTCGCCCTGCTGGTCGGCAGCGTCCTCATCGTGCTCACCGATCCCGAGGTGCAGGCGGCGTCCGGCTACCTGTTCGCGCGTCCCGCCGACGCCGTCCTCGCGGCCGGCGACGCCGTCGCGGGCGCGTGCTCGGCGCTGTTCCAGGGCGCCGTCTTCAACGGGACGCGCGTGGGCTGGGCGAACCAGATCAAGCCGCTCACCGAGACGCTCACCCTCGCGACCCCGCTCATCGCGGCCGGTCTCGGCGTCTCCGTCGCGTTCCGGAGCGGCATGTTCAACATCGGGGGCCGGGGGCAGATGCTCGTCGCGGCCGCCGTCGCCGGCTGGATCAGTTGGTCGTTTCCGATGCCGTACCTCCTGCACCTGCTGGTCTGCGTGCTCGGCGCGATCGCCGGCGGCGCGCTCTGGGGCGGCATCGCGGGTGTGCTCAAGGCCAGGACCGGCGCGCACGAGGTGATCGTCACGATCATGCTCAACTACGTCGCCTTCTACCTGGTGTCGTTCCTGCTGCGCACCCCGGGGGCGCTGCAGGCGCCCGGTTCGAACAACCCGAAGTCGCCGGCGGCGCTCGACACGGCGGTGCTGCCGACGCTGTCGGATCTGCTCGGCGTCGGCTCCTTCCGCCTGCACGCCGGGTTCGTGCTCGTGGTCGCGGCCACGATCCTCGTCTGGTGGGTGCTGAACCGTTCCGGCCTGGGCTTCCGGTTCCGGGCGGTCGGCGAGAACCCGGACGCGGCGCGGGTGGCCGGCATCGAGGTGCGGCGCGTGTACCTGGTCGCGATGATGATGTCCGGCGGCCTCGTCGGCCTCGCCGGGGCTTCGCAGGTGCTCGGCACGACGACCACGGGCTTCGGTTCGGGGGTCGACGCGGGCATCGGCTTCGACGCCATCACGGTGGCGCTGCTCGGGCGCTCGCGCCCGTGGGGCGTCTTCGCCGGCGGCCTGCTGTTCGGCGCGCTCAAGACGGGCGGGTACGCGATGCAGGCGGCCCAGGCGGTCCCGATCGACCTCATCCTCGTCGTGCAGGCCGTGATCGTGCTGCTGATCGCGGCGCCGCCCCTCGTACGCGCCGTGTTCCGGCTGCCCGCCCCGGCCGCCGCCACCCGGCTCCCCCGCAGCCCGAAGGCGGTGACCAGGTGAGCAGCGTGAGCGGCACCGCGACGAACACCGTCAGTGCCAGGACGGCCGTGAGCCGCGACTGGAAGGCGCCGATCGCGCTCGACGCGTTCGCCGTCGTCGCGCTCCTCCTCGGCTTCGTGGTCACACGGACGGGAACGAGCACCTTCGGCCTCACGGCGCCCGGCGACCTCGTCGCGCTCGCCCCGCTGGCGGTCCCCACGGGCGGCACCGTCGCCGCGCTCGCCCTCGTGCTCGCCGGGCTCGCGGTCGCGGCCCACGCGCTCGTGCTGTTCGGCGCCGGACGGCGGGTGCCGCGCCGGCTCGTCGCGGTGTTCGCGATCGTGTTCCTCGTCGCGTTCCTGACCTGGGCGTCGGCGGGACAGACCGTCCCCGTCACCGGACTGCTGATCGGCGGCCTCGCGCTCGGCACCCCGCTGATCTTCGGCGCCCTCGGGGGCGTCATCGGCGAGCGCGCGGGCATCGTGAACGTCGCGATCGAGGGCCAACTGCTGCTCGGCGCGTTCTCGGCCGCCGTCGTCGGGTCGGTCACCGGTCAGCCCGTCCTCGGGCTCGTCGCGGCGATGGCCGGCGGTGTGCTCGTCGCTCTCGTACTCGCCACCTTCGCGATCCGGTACGTCGTCGACCAGGTCATCGTCGGCGTCGTGCTGAACGTGCTCGTGACCGGCCTGACGGGCTTCCTGTACGTGAAGGTGCTGAAGTCCGACGCCGAGCTGTTCAACGCGCCCGACCGGTTCCCCGTGCTGCCGATCCCCGGACTGTCGGCGATCCCGATCGTCGGGCCGGTGATCTTCCGGCAGACGATCATCGTGTACCTCATGTACGTCGCGGTGTTCGCGGTGTGGTTCGGCCTGTTCAGGACCCGCTGGGGGCTGCGGGTCCGCGCGGTCGGCGAGCACCCGACCGCGGCCGACACGGTCGGCATCGACGTCAACCGCACCCGGTTCTGGAACGTCGCCCTGGCCGGCGCGATCACCGGTGTTGGCGGCGCCTACTTCACCCTCGACTCCGTCGGCGCGTTCACCAAGGAGATGACGAACGGCATGGGCTTCATCGCCCTCGCGGCCGTCATCTTCGGCCGATGGCATCCGATCCGGGCCACGTTCGCGGCGCTGCTGTTCGGATTCGCCACGAACCTCCAGAGCATGCTGGGCATCATCGGCTCCCCTGTGCCGAGCGAGTTCATGCTCATGCTGCCCTACGTCATCACCATCTTCGCGGTCGCCGGCCTGGTCGGGCGGTCCCGCGCGCCGGCGGCGGGCGGAAAGCCCTACCTCAAGTCCTGAGAGTCCTGCACCAAGTCATGGAACACACAGAAACAAGGAGAAGATCACCCGTGCCCCAGAGTCTCGTCATCGACACCGACACCGCGTCCGATGACGCCGTCGCCCTGTTGATGGCCGCGCGCGACCCACGCTCGCAGATCCGCGCCGTCACGATCGTCGCCGGGAACGTCCCCCTCGCGCAGGGCGTCCGCAACGCGAAGGTCACCCTCGAACTGGCGGGGGCCGCCGACGTGCCGGTGTGGGCGGGATGCCCCGCTCCGCTCATCCGCGAGCTCGGGACCGCGCAGAACGTGCACGGCTCCGACGGGATGAGCGGAACGCCGCTGCCCGAACCGCGGATGGCGACGCAGGACGGCCACGCCGTGCTCGCGCTTCTCGACCTCGCCCGCGACGAGCCCGGCCGGCACACGCTCGTGACGCTGGGCCCCCTGACGAACATCGCGGCCGCCATCACGATCGACCCCGAGTTCCTCACCAGGTTCGCGCACACCTACCTGATGCTGGGCACCAGCGACGGCAACGGCAACGTGACCGCGATCGCCGAGTACAACGCCTGGGCCGACCCCGAGGCGGCGCAGATCGTGCTCCAGGCGCCGGGCGAGAAGACCATGGTCGGCTGGGACATCTCCCGCAAGTACGCGGTGATCGATCCTGACGAGGATCGCCGCCTGCGCGACCTCGGCAGGCTCGGGCAGTTCGCCGCCGACATCAACCGCGACGTGCACGTGTTCGCGGTCGAGGAGACCGGGCTGGCCGGCTACGACCTGCCCGACCCCATCGCCATGGCGATCGCCATCGACCCCGGCATGATCGTCCACGCCGAGGACCTCCATCTGCAGGTGGCGACCGACCAGACCACCCGCGGGCACACCTACGCCGACCGCCGCACCCCACCGCGACCGGTGAACACCCGCGTCGTGACGAGTGTCGACGGCCAGATCTTCCTCGACGCGCTGCGGGCCGCCGTGACCCTCTGACGCCGGTCGGCGCCGGCCGGAGGCCCTCCGGCCGGCGCCGTGCCCACGCGGCAGTAGAGTGGTTAATCATGGTCACGTACGCGGACATCGCTAAGCGGGCGGGCACGTCGACCGCCGTAGTGAGCTACGTGCTGAACAACGGGCCGCGCAACGTCGCGCCCGCCACCAAGGAGCGCGTGCTCACCGCGGCCGCGGATCTCGGATACCGGCAGAACCGGATCGCGCGAGCCCTGCGTTCCGGCCGGACGGGTCTCGTCGGGGTGCTGACACCCGACCCGACCATTCCCTACTTCGGCGAGCTCACCCGGGCGATCGTCCAGGCCGTCGGCGACGCCGACCGGTTCGCGCTCGTGAGCCACGCCGCGGTGTCCGGACGATCCGAGCGCCAGGCCATCGAGGCGCTGCTCTCGGCCCAGATCGACGGGCTGCTCATCACGGCGTTCTGGCCAGACCAGGAGCTTTCCCTCGAAATCGACATCCCAGTCGTCTACGTCCACCACAAACCCGACGGCGTCGAGGGCCTGCTCGTCGAGAGCGACAACACGCACAGCGTCCGCGAGGCGGTGGAGCACCTCCAGGGCCACGGCTACGGCGCGCCGGCATTCTGGGGAGGCCCCGACGACGTCGGCCCCACCGGCGAGCGGATCCGCGCATGGGCCGCGCTCGTCGGCGACGACGGGTCGCTCCGCCGGTCCGGCTACCCCAGCGAGGAAGCGGCCGCCGAGTTCCGGCGACAGCACCGGCTCGGGACACTGCCGAGGTCGCTGGTGATCGCTTCCGACGTCCAGGCACTCGGGATCCTGTCCGCCGCCTACCAGCTCGGCGTGCGCATCCCTGACGACCTCGCCGTCATCAGCCTCGACGGATCCGCCGAGACGGCGTTCACCTCTCCCCCGCTGACGGTCGTGCGGCAGCCGGTGGAGGCGATGGCCGCCCAGGCGGTCGGCCTGCTGACCGGGCATCCCGACGACAGCGAATCGCTCGCGACCCTGACCATCCGGGCGAGCTGCGGCTGCGACTACAGGGCCTGAGCGACCCGCGACCGAATGAGCACGGCCAGCGCGGCGAGAGCCGACAGCAGGACGGCGAGCGACAGCCCGACCGTGATCGTCGGGCTGACCGCGCCCAGCGTCGTCCCGGCGCCGATCCCGACGTAGAGCGCGGAGGCGTTCAGGCCGACCGCGATCGCGCCGTGTGGCCCCGCGGCACGCAGGAGCAACTGCTGGATGACCGGGCTGATCGACCAGGTGGCCGCGCCCCAGACGCCGAACAGCAGACCGGCGCTCGCCGCCCAGGCCCGGTCGGCGTGCGTCAGGGCGACGAATCCCAGGAACACCAGGCACAGCACCGTGAGCGCTCCGACCAGCAGCCGTTCTGGATCGCGGTTCTGGAGCAGGAGGCCGACCAGCGCCGTGGCGGCGACACCCCCGGCCCCGAACACGGCCGACCCGGCCGCGTCCGACCCGACGCCGGTCGCGAGCGCGTCCGACTGGCCGAACACCAGGTAGGCCGATGCCATCGAGACCGCCGTGAGAAACAGCCAGAATCCGCAGGTCGCCAGAGTGCCGAGAAATCGGACCGGCCGCAGCCGGTCCGCCCGATCCGCCGGCGCGCCGCGCACCGCGAACGCCAGGGCCGCGCCGGCGACGCCGAGCAGGGCCGGCGCCATCAGCACTAGTTGCCAGGGGATTCGGTCGGCGAAAGCCCGGGCCACGTCGGGCGTGAACGAGGTCGCCCCCGCCAGGACGGCGAACGCGACCCCCGTGGCCGCGGCCGACCGCCGCGCGGCCCCGGCCGCGGAGAGGAGGGCCGGGACGAGGGTGGCCGCGCCGATCGCGGCGATCGCCCGGGAGGCGGCGAAGGCGCCGTGAGTCGATGCCAGCGCGCCGAGCCCACTGGCCACGACGACCAGCGCCGCGCCGATCGAGATGACGCCGCGCCACGAGAGCCGATGGCCGAGGGCCGGCGTGAACGGCACGCAGACCGCGTACGCGACCGAGTAGACGACGGTCGCGAGGTGGAGCCGGTCGACGTCCGTGCCGAGATCCCGCGCCACCGCGTCGGCCAGACCCGCGGGGAGGAAGGTGCTCATCCCGGCGGCCGCGAGACCGAGAACGACGACGATGAACCTCACGCGCCGCGGGCCCGAGACCAATCGGCGGCCACCTGTTCGCGAACCGTCACGTCACCGATGTTCAGCGCGATCACGGCCAGCGCCGCGCGGTGCGTGTCCTCCTGGTAGGACGCGCAGCAGTCGGCGGGCACCTGAACCTCCCACCCACGCTGGAAGGCGTCGTTCGCCGTCGACGCGACGCAGCACTCGGTGGTGAGCCCGGTCACGGTGACCCGATCGACTCCGGCGCCTCGCAGCATCGACTCGAGCGGGGTGTCGATGAAGGCGCTGTACCTCTCCTTGCGGACCACGGTCTCTTCCGCGATCGGCTGGACCCGGTAGAGCTCGGCGAGCTCGGTGCCCTCCGCGCACGCGTCGAACCCGAACGCGGCAGGTGAACCCCGGAACTTCCTGTTCGCCTCCCACGGCGCATCGGGCCGGGTCGTGTTCCGGATCCAGTAGATCGGCACACCCACCGACCGCGCGTCGTCCACGAGACCGGCGATCTGCTCGACGGCCGCCTGAACGCAGGCCACGGCTTCCGCCGAGACGCCGTGACTCCTCAGAAACTCGGGCCGGGCGAAATAGTGCTGGACGTCGACGACGAGGAGAGCCTCGGCACTTGCCCGTGTCATGAGCCGTCTTTCTAATCGTTTAGATACGAGACTTCGGCACCATATCGCCGGCCGAGACCCTCGTCAACATGGACGTGCCGACCCGGTGCGGATGGCCGAAACTGCGGGAGTTCTGGACCGTTCGGGCCTGGGATGCGGCACGTTCACATGGCATTCAGCTCCGAACGTGACCATTTGCGACGTTTGCCCCACAAATCAACAGATGGGGTGATGATCCCCAAAAGGGGCCTCGAAGAGGGGAAGCACGTGTTCGGGGTGTGGCGAAGAAGCAGGAAGACCGGCCGGTTCAGGTTACCGGCCGCCCTGCTGAGTGTGATGGTGCTCACGGGCCTGGTGAGCGGGTTTCCCGCCCAGACCGCGCAGGCGGATCCGATTGGATCGCCGGGATACCGGGCGCTCGCCGGCGTGGGGTCGGCGACGACGGAATGGCTGATGAACGCGTTGGCGGACGCGGTGACGGTGAACGGGCAGAAGGTTCTGGGGTCGTACAACGCGGCCAGCCAGAGCGCGTCGCCCACGATCACGACCAAGGATCCCACGACGCATCCGGACTGCACCCTGAACCGCCCGGCGACCGACGCCGGGGGGCAGAGCGCGCTGCGGTACTCGATAGCGGCGGAGGACGGGTGTCTCGACTTCGCCCGGCTGGCGGGCGAGCCGAGCAGGTTGTCGATCTCTCCGGTCGACGGGGTGACCTACCTGCCGTACGCGCTGGACGGGATCACGTTCGTGACCAACCGGAGGGCCTCCCTGCTCGGGAAGAATCTGAGCTTCCTGCGCGAGGTGTACACCTGTGGCGCCGGTTCGGCGGGATGGCATCCCCTGCTGCCGGCGTCGGGGTCGCAACTGCGCGGTGAGTGGCTGGCGGCTCTCGACATCCGGGAAGACGACGTGCGCGGCGGGAAGTACCCGTGCGTCAAGGACGTCAACGCGGGCGTGCCGAACCGCGAGAACGACGTCTCGCTCGTGGCGGCGGACCCGAACGCGATCATGCCGGTCTCGATCGCGCAGTTCGTGCAGAACAGGTGGCCCGACATCCGGATGGGCCGCATCGTGCAGGCGCCGGAGGGGGACGGGCGGGGCCCTGTGGTGTCCAACACCGCGGCGTTCCCCGACGGGGTCAGCTACACCACCCATACCTTCTCGGACCTGCCGGACATGACCTCCGATGAGTTGAAGGACCTTTACCAGTGCCGGATCACGAGGGTCCGGGGGAGGCCGGCGACGCCGTTGCTGCCGGCGGCGAGTTCGGTACGGTCGGCGTGGCTGATGCGGGTGGGCATCACCGAGGCCGACCTGACCGCGGGCCGGTACCCGTGCATCCGCACCACCACCAGCGACGGCTCCCCGATTCCCGTCGATGACGGGCGGTCGCTGGGACTGACGGACGTCATCCCGCACTCCATCTCCGAGTACATGCGCCAGATGTTCGGGTCCAGCGGGGTGGCCGCCGACTACCGCGCCGGACGTGTGCTGGGCGGGCTCGCCCAGGACCAGCAGAGCAAGGTGGTGAAACGACCGTTCGTGTTCAACCCGGAGTACGGCAGGCCGCTGGTGCACAGGATGTACAACGTGCTCCCCGTGAACAAGCAGCGGACCAGCCCCTGGCGGGAGGTCTTCACCGGCCCCACCTCGCTGATCTGCCAGAACACCGCGATCATCGAGACCTACGGCTTCGCCCCGCTGGCCCAGGAAGCCTGTGGCGGCGGCGCTGAGCTGCTTTCCGACCCCGCACCGCCCAGCTACCGGATCCGCAACGTCAAGAGCGGCAAGTGCCTGTCGAACGGCACCGGCAGCGTCGCCGACGGCGCACAGCTCAGCCAGTGGACCTGTGGGTCCGGCGCCGAGCAGCAGTGGACCTGGACCGGGATCGACGGGCGGCAGCTCAAGAACTCCCTGAGCGGCAAATGCCTGGCGATCGGCGGTGGCAGCACCGCCAGCGGCGCGCAGGCCATCCAGTGGACCTGTGGGTCCGGCACCGAGCAGCGGTGGATCCTCGAGGCCGACCCGGCGGGCGAGAGCTACGTCAAGAACGCCAAGAGCAGTCATCGGCTGACCGTTTACGGCGGCGGCCTCACCGACGGCACCAAGGTGGTCCAGTCGACGGCGGCCGGCAACGCCGCAGAACAGCACTGGATCCTGGAGACCGCCACCACCGTCACGCCGGGCGACGACGTCCTGATGTCGACGGCACCCTCGGGCTTCAAGGCAGGAGCCCCGATGGACAAGGCTGCGGAGAAGGCGGCCACCCCCACGGCGGCGGGGAACGAGTGGGTCAACGTGATCTATCCGAAGCGGCTGGTCGACATCCGCAACGGCAGGTGCCGCATGCAGGGCTACTGGAACTCGAAAGCCCTCAGGCCGGGCAGCGAGCCCGTCGGTGGCGTCTTCTTCGACACCCGGGCCTATGTCGTCGGCCCCAAATGCGCGGTCACCATGCACCTGCAGATCATCGACTACGAGATGAGGGGTCTGGGGTTCTACATCGCCGACCACTACTACGACAGCAGCAAGCCGTCCAGCTCGGGCAAGAACGAGCGCTGGATGTTCTGGGGCCCCATCGCCGGCGGGAACTACCACATCAGGGTCGGCACTGTTCCCTATCTCCTCACCTACACCCTCAAGGACATGACCACCGGTGGTATGGCCTCGGTCGGGGCGATCTGGGGACCGAAGGCGAACTGGTGCGACGGCTGGAACCAGCCGGGCGCCTGCCCCACCACGACCTGAGGAGCCGGATGACGCCACCACGACGGGTGTCGCCGTCGTCGCCGGAGTCGCGATGCCCGGTTTCCCCGTCGTAGGGGCCTTCGTCGCGGTCTGCAACACGCCGCGGGGTGCCGGACACTTACCAAGGTGTCCGGCACCCTTCGCGAGGAGACTCTGTGACACCTCATGATCGCTTCGAGGCGATCTATGACTCGTACTATCCGGCCATCCATCAGTACGCCGCCCGCCGTACCGATTCGGCCGACGACACCGCCGACGTCATCTCCGAGACGTTCCTCACCGCCTGGCGACGCCTCCACGAGGTCCCCGACGGTGAGCGGGCGCTGCTGTGGCTGTACGGCGTGGCCCGCCGGGTGCTGGCCAACCAGCAACGCGGCGCCTCACGCCGAGCCGGGCTCGCCGACCGCCTCCGTGACGAACTGGCCGCCGACCGGCCCGTCACCCCGGTCGATCTGGAGCACGTCCGCGCCGCCTTCGAGGAGTTGCCCGAGGGTGATCGCGAGGTGCTGGCGCTGGCCTGCTGGGAGGGGCTGACCAGCGAGCAGATCGCCAAAGTCATGGAATGTACGGCTGTCGCCGCCCGCACCCGGCTGCACCGAGCGCGCAAGCGGCTGGCGGCGCGGCTCGATCGGCCGGCGGTCTCGACGATCTCGATGGGGGAAGCATGAGCGACGTCGACAACCTGATGAGAGCTATCGACCTTGTCCCGCACGCGCCCGAGCAGGGGCCGGGCGCGCGAGAGTTGCGCGCGGCCATCATGGCGACGCCGGTTCCGCGCCGTCGGCCGTTCCGGTGGCTCGGCGGAGGCGGAGCCCTCGGGCTGCGGCGTGCCCGCCGGCCTGTTCTGGCCTCGGCCGTCATCGCGGCGGCGGCAGCGGTCGCGATCGGCGTCGGCCTGCCCTCCGGCGGTCCGGCGACCGAGTACGCCAACGCGGCGGTCTCCATCAACAGGTCCGACGGCTATTTCGCCGTCACCATCACCGACCCCACGGCCGACCGCCGGCGCTTCGAGGAGGCGTTCGACGCGGTCGGGCTGAACGTCACGGTGAAGATCATCCCGGTGGCGCCGGACGACGTCGGCAAGCTGATCGGCCCGATCGTTCCCGAGGGCTTCAAGTGGCACGGAAGCATAGGGACGCAGACCCTGACACCTTGCGCGTCGGCGTTCTGCGGCAAGGTCTGGATGCCCTCGGACTTCCCCGGCCGCGTCGTCTTCGGGATCGGCCGCCCCGCCGAACCCGGCGAGCCCTACGCCGAGGACCCTGCCTACGACCCCACCGGGGAGGAGTCTCTGGAGGGCTACCAGGTTCACGGGAAGACGGTGCAGGCCGTGCGCGCCGAACTGCACCGGCGTGGCTTGAAGGTCGGCTATCGCCTGCTGTGGAACTTTCCCGACGGCGGCTTCTTCGATCATCCGGTCTCCGCGGACCGGATCAAGGACGACTGGATCGTCAGCGGATCCCGCGACCACAGCTCCGACACCATCGACCTCTACGTCCTCCCCGGTCCCGGCGCCGGCTCCGCCCCTGACCCGCTGACGGTCGCCACACCTCAGTGGTACGACGACCTCACCGACTGAGAACGGCCAGACTGATCACTGGGGGCTGTCAGACGACGCGCGGATCCGGCTGCCCCCACGGTGACCGCGCCAGGGTAGATCATCGTGGACTATGCTTTCGTCGCATGACGCGGTTCACGACAAATGAGCGTCAATCCGGCGTCGGCTTCCGGAGCGCTGTGAGGGGCGTGTAATGGCTCCGCGGAAGACATCGGCCGAGCCGGGGCTGCTGGCCACGGAGTTGCGTAGGTCACGGGAGCGGGCCCTGCTGACGCAGGAGGAGCTGGCGCGGCGTGCGGGGCTGAGCGTGGGCACCGTACGCGGTCTGGAGTCGGGCCGGATCCAGCGGCCCCGCCTCGGATCGGTGCGCGCGCTCGCCGACGCGCTGGCACTCCCAGAGCCCGCCCGTGCCGCGCTGATCGCTCTCGCCCGTGGCGAGCCCGTCAGTCGGCCCGACGGCGAGCCCGCTGCCGATGATGGCTCCGTTCCGCCCTCCCCTGTCACGCGGCCGGCGTACGCAGGGGTGCGCCCGGCCCAGCTCCCGGCGGGGGTGGCCGGTTTCGCCGGGCGCGTCGAGCCGCTCAGGATCCTCGACGAGACGGCCGGCAGGCCGTCCGCGACGATGGTGATCGCCGGCACGGCCGGCGTGGGGAAGACCACGTTGGCCGTGCACTGGGCGCAGCGGGCCCGCGACCGCTTTCCCGACGGTCAGTTGTACGTGAACCTGCGCGGCTTCCACCCGGCCGGATCGCCGCTGGACCCGGCGGTGGCGGTGCGCGGATTCCTGGACGCCCTTGAGGTGGCGCCGCAGCGGATCCCGGCGACCGAGGACGCGCAGGCCGCGCTCTACCGTAGCCTGCTCGCGGACCGGCGCCTGCTGGTGGTGCTCGACAACGCCCGCGATGCCGAGCAGGTCCGCCCGCTGCTGCCCGGCTCGCCCGGCTGCATGGTGCTGGTGACCAGCCGCGACCAGCTCTCCAGCCTGGTGGCCGTCGAGGGCGCCCAGGTGATCAATCTGGACGTGCTGTCCGCCGACGAGGCCCGCGACCTGCTCGGACGCCGACTGGGCGACGAACGCCTCACCGCCGAACCACAGGCCGCCGACGACCTCATCGCCGCCTGTGCGCGGTTGCCGTTGGCGCTGGCCGTCCTGGCCGCCCGCGCGGCGATCCGCCCCGACTTTCCCCTCGCCGCCCTGACCGACCAGCTCTCGCAGAGCCGTGGCCGGTTGGCGCCGTTGAGCGACGACAGCGCGTTCACGGACGTGCGGGTGGTGTTCTCCTGGTCCTACCGCACGCTCAGCGACGCGGCCGCCCGGCTGTTCCGCCTGCTCGGCGTGCACGCGGGCCCCGACATCGACGTCGAGGCCGCGGCCCGCCTGACGGCGATGTCACCGGCCCGCGTAGCTCCGGTGCTGGCCGAACTCGCCCGCGCCCACCTGATCGGCGAGCCCACACCCGGCAGGTACGCCTTCCACGACCTGCTCCGCGCCTACGCGACCGAACTCGCCGGCAGCACAGACTCCGACGAGGAGCGGCGCGAGGCGGTACGCCGCGTGCTCGACCACTACCTGCGCACCGCGCACAGTGCCGCGCTGCTGCTCCAACCGCACCGCAAGCAACTCGATCTGCCGCCACCGGTCACCGGGGACGACACTCCGTACGTCCTGGCCGACCTCGATCGGGCCATGTCCTGGCTGACCGCCGAACACGGCACCCTCATCGCCTCCGTCGAGCAGGCGTTCGACACGGGGTTCGACCGCCACGCCTGGCAGCTCGCCTGGAGCATGCGGGACTTTCTCCAGCGGCGGGGGCACTGGCACGACCTCACCACCGTGTCCGGCACCGCTCTACGGGCCGCGGACCGGCTGGGCGACCGGGCCTGTCAGGCGTACGCCTACCGGAGCCTGTCCCTCCCGCACGTCAAGATGCGCCGGTTCGACGAGGCGCGCGCGTACCTGCTGAAGGCCCTCGACGGGTTCGCCGCGGGCGGTGACCTCGTCGGGCAGGCCGACGTCTCCCGTACGCTCGGCTGGGTCCTGTGGTCGATGGACCGTCGCGAGGAGGGGCTCGGCTATGCCGAGCAGGCCCAGGAGCTCTACGCGCGAGCCGGGGACCGGGCGGGCCACGCGGACGGCCTGAACAATCTCGGCTGGCTGCACGTGCAGTTGGAGGATCACGATCGGGCACTCGTCCTGTGCCGGCGGGCGCTGGCCCTCCAGCAGGAAATGGGTGACCGCCGCAGCGAGACGGCCACCTTGCACACCCTCGGTTACATCCACCACCTGCTCGGCGAGCATCGGGAGGCGATCCCGTGCTACGAGCGCTCGGCTGAGCTGGCTCGCGCGTTCGACGACGGCGCTCGGGAGGCGGAGGCTCTCGCCCACCTCGGCGACGCCCATCACGCCTTGGGCGATCGCCGGGCCGCCGGGGAAACCTGGAGGCGGGCTCTGCGCATCTTCACCGAACTCGAAAGAAGCGAGGCCGCCGACGTCCGTGCCAAGCTCCGCGCCCTGGACGACGACGCACCGCCGCGTACCTGACCTCGGTGGAAAGGCGCATCAGCGCCCCAGAACACAAAGCGGCATTGACCCGTGGCGCGCCGTACCGCACAACGGCGAATAACTCACGTCAGACCATTTCAGGATTTTTTCACAGCCATTCAAGTGCCTCACTCCAAGATGGCCTTCCGCAAAACGAGGCGGACGCTCGGCAGCCGGCCATGGGACCGGTCCGCCACGAGACGTACGACCTCGTCGAGCCGTAAAGGAGTGCAGTGTCATTATTCAGCGGTAGGCCGCTTCGCCGGCGGGTCACGGGCGTTGTCGCCCTGGCCCTCGTTCCTCTGATGGTCGCGGTCGGTGTGGCCTGGGCCGAGGTCACCGACAACATGTTCCCCACCTCGAACACGAGCCCGTTCTGCGTGAAGGGGATGCACACGACTCCGTGTCAGACCGACAATCGCGACGTCTCCTACTACATGGACAGCAGCGGCGAATTCATGCTGGAGGCCACCGACCGGACCGACGTCCAGAACGTCATGGCGAACCAATACGCGCCGACCGATCTGGTCATCGCCTACGACTCGACTCCCGTGTTCTCGGGATCGGGAGAGACCGACATCGTCTACCAGGAGGGTTCCGCGGGGATCTCCGACAGCGCCGACGGAATGGCGTGGTGCGACGCCTTGGGCGGTGACATGGTCGACTGCGACCAGCAGGTGGTCCGCATCAGGGGCAACGGCTATTACACCCCTTCGCTGGTGTGCCATGAGACCGGTCATGCCGTCGGCCTCCAGCACGGCAACGTCGCCAGCCCGCAGATCAGCCGGACGGATCCGGCGCTGGGCTGCATGAAGACCCCGACGGGCGGCACCACGACCCTCGGCGCCAACAACCGCGGCCACATCAACAACACCTACTAGGGGGAACCGTGAGACGTCGATTCCTTGTCCTCGGTGCGGGAATGGTGGCCGCCGTCGTCACGGCCGCGATCGTCACCAGCGGAGCCCTGAGCGCCACCGCCGGCGGCGGCGCCCCGGCACAGCCGCGAGAGGTGGTCATGGCACACGCCGACGACCGCCTGCCCAGCATCACCGCCGCCGACTGGGTGACCTACGCCGACCACGTGGTCGTCGTCAACGCCGTGTCCGAACAGCGGCTGCCGCCGGCCCAGATCGAGATCGAACGCGGCGAAGGGCTGATCGGCCGCAGGGTCGACCTCCAGGTGAAGGAGGTGCTCTGGTCGCGCGACGGGGCACCCCATCCCGCGCCGCAGAGCTGGGCGTACAACGCCAGCGGGTTCACCTTCAACGACGGCGACACCAGCGCCCTGTCACCGGTCGCACTGGAGGGCCGGCCGCGCATAGAGGCGGGCCACCAGTACATCCTGGCGATCGTCTGGGAGGACGCCCGCTGCTCCGAGGGCGACGAGCCCGAGCCAGGCAGGTGGCTCGGTCTTGGGGAAGGCTCAGAACTCCCCTACGACGGCGATGTCATCGGCCAGGGCGAGCACGAAGGACGGCTCCAGACCGTCGAAGGCGCCCGCACGCTGGCCGGGGCGGCCGGACCGGACGTCGGGATAGAAGAAGAACTGGTCGGCCAGAACGCGGCGGCGCTGGCCGCCACGCTGAAGACGGCCACACCGGGCCAGAGACAGCAGCCCAAGGCCCCGGCCGAGAACAGTTGCCCATAGGAGTCGCCAACCGCCGGGACGCACCTCGTCCGCCCCAAGCGCCTTTGTCGGAATGGGAGTACTCCGTCCTGTCGTGCGCCTCAGCGCGCTGCGGGCTCTGAACGACCTTCCCGGTCACCCACTAGGCCAGGAGGGAGCCATAGGCGGTCGAGTGTTCCTGCCCGGACATGAAGGACAGGAACTGCCTGACGAAGGCGCTGCGTGAGTAGTTGTCGGCCTTGCCGGTCAGATCGCGGTGGAAGGCCGTACGGAACAACTTCTGGTATTCCTGGACGTCGATCGCCTGGTCGTCGTCGACGTCGGTGACATCGAACAGGACGTCGGCGACCTTGATCAGCCCGGAGCTGGGCAGGGAGGTGGACGCGGCGGCGTATTCCTGGCGGGTGACGCGTCCGTCGCCGTCGGAGTCGAGGTTGGCCTGCAGCTCCCGCCACCAGGCGGCGTAGGCGTTGTAGAGCCGCTCCTCGTCCT
The DNA here is from genome assembly GCF_039536965.1 of Nonomuraea antimicrobica. Lineage (NCBI taxonomy): Bacteria > Bacillati > Actinomycetota > Actinomycetes > Streptosporangiales > Streptosporangiaceae > Nonomuraea > Nonomuraea antimicrobica. The sequence goes on from NZ_BAAAZP010000124.1 coordinate 67,075, forward strand.
GTTCGTCCAGGTCGAGCCGGGTGGCGATCTCTCTCGCCATGGCCGCCAGGTCGGGCCAGGCGATGTGGCCGTCGCCGGTCTGGTCGAGCACCTCGGCGAAGAACCGGTCAGCCGAGTGGACGGCGCGGTCATCCTCGTCGGGGGCCGGGGTGACGAGCCTGATCAGGGCCGCGGCCTGGCCCGCCTTGCGGCGTACGCCCTGCCACAGCCCAGTCTCGCTGGAGTGGTCGGGATCCAGCAGGCTCATGAGGGATTCGACGCTCACCCAGTCGTTCGGCAGCAGGCGGGAGGCGACGCCGGTGCTCAGGTAGGCACCGTGCATGAGCGCCCGCGCGCCCGGGAAGTCGGGCAGTGCGAGGCGCCGGCAGAGCGGCTCGGGGAGCGACGCGATGGTGATCGCGGCGGCCACCGGGCCAGCCACGGCCCGACTCGCGGCCCACACCGCAGGGCTGCCGCGCAGCAGGGGCGGCGCGGGCACGTTGGCGAACAGCCGGTAGAGGATGACGCGCACCGCCTCGGTGTTCTCCAGGCGATGGTGGACTATGTCCTCGAAATAGGGCCAGAACTCCCGCACCGTCGGGGGAAGATGGTCGCTGTTGCCCTCCATCAGCGCCAGAACCGTGCGGAACTCGGCGTAGAGCTGCTCGGTCGCGGCCCGGTCGAGCGACTCGCCGCTCAGCCGGTACATCGTCACCGACGATTCGAACAGGGTCGCCGCCACCCAGGCACGCGCTTCGGCGTTCGCCGCGTCGTAGCGGAGTCCTTGCGGGTCGGTGCCGGCGATGCGGGCGTGCAGGCGGTTGAGGCGGGTCGCCTCCCTGCGGCGTACGTGCTGGTCCGGGTCGAGCAGCCGCTGCGTGCTCGTCAACGTGTTGCGCAGCCGCCGCCACGGGTGGGTCACGAACGTCGAGTTGCCGATCAGCGCCGCGCCGATCTGCGGATACGCGGCTTCCAGAACCGTGGCGCGGGCCACCGCGAGCCCCCATCGTGCCTCGTTGGTGAGGCGGCGCAGCATCGAGTCGGGCCCGAAGACGTCGAGGGTCTCCTCTGCGGTGGTGGGGGTCATCGAGATTCCTCTCCCGTGGTGGTGGTCGGCCGGCGGACGTCGCCGAACCGGCGCTGGCGCCATCGGTAGGCGTCAAGGCATTCCCAGAGGTGGGTCGCGCGGAAGTCGGGCCACAGCACCTGGGGGAAGACCCATTCGGCATAGGCCACTTGCCAGAGCATGAAGTTGGAGATGCGCTGCTCACCGGAGGTGCGGATGACCAGGTCGACATCCGGCGTGTCGGGATAGGGAAGGTGCTGGGCGAAGGACGCCTCGGTCACCTGTTCGGCGGGGGTGGCGGTGCGGATCAGTGAGCGGGCGGCTTCCACGATGTCACGGCGTCCTCCGTGGTCGAAGGCCACGGTGAGCGTCATCTGCCTGTTGTCGCCGGTGAGCGTCATCAGGTCGGTGATGTCCTGGACCAGGCGGGGTGGAATGCGCGGATCGGACACGCCCAGGAACCTGCACCGTACGCCGCGGGCGTGCAACGCCGGTGCGTGTTTACGGATGGCCCGGCGCACGAGGCGCATCAGGATGTCGACCTCGCCCGCCGGTCTCCGCCAGTTTTCGGTGGAGAAGGCGTAGAGGCTTAACCACTTGATGCCCGCGGAACGCGCCGCCTCGATGACGTCGATCACGGCGGCCTCTGCCGCCTCGTGTCCCGCGGTGCGGGGCAGGGATCGCTGCGCGGCCCACCGCCCGTTTCCGTCCATCACGCACGCCACGTGACGCGGCAATTCGCCAATGCTCTTCATAGCTGAACGTGACTATATCATTACCTTATGTATTGTCGAGCGTCACACGTCCTAGCCGTCAGCGCTGGGGTGGAGGGGGGCGCTGCCGCTCTCCGCCGTCGAGCCTCGCCGGAGAATGTCGAGCCCGACAGCCGCGACCGCGGCTGTCGGGCTGGATGGCGAACCCGGTCCGTTCGCCGTCGCGGGTATCCGCCGTCAGGACCGCCGCTTGGGGCTTGACGACTGGAGGGCCAGCGTGGCGAGGTGGCGGGCGATGCCGTTGGTGTCAGTGTCCTGCACGTTGCTGAGCACGACTACCACGATGTCGTCGTCGGGCAGGTACATGTTGCTCGCCGCGTAGCCCTGGAGCAGACCCGGGTGGTAGCGGAGCCGGTGCCCTTGGAGCCGGTCGACGAGCCAGCCGAAGGCGTACGCGCTCGACGGCAGGTTGAGGCAGCCGTCGGCGGGGCAGCGCGCCTGCGGCGTGAACGCCTCCCTGACGGTGGCGGGTGGCGCGACCCGGTATGCGCCGAACGACCGGTCCCAGCGGGCGATGTCGTCGACGGTGGCGTAGATGCCGGTGGCGGAGAACGCCTGGGAGCCGTTGATGGGCGCCGCCGGTTGGCCGAGCGTGAGATATCCCTTGGCGTATCCCGGGGGCGGGTTCCCCCTGCTGTAGCCGGTGTGCTGGAGGTGCAGCGGGCCGGTGATCTCCCTCTCCAGCACGGCCCCGTACGGCCTGCGCGTCACTGCCTGGATGACCGCCCCGGCCAGGACGTAGCCGGAGTTGCTGTACTCCCAACTGGTGCCGGGCTTGAAGTCCAGCGGCAAGTTGACGAACCGCTGGATGAGCTGCCGGGTCGTGGTCGGTAGCGAGAGCTTGCGGTAGAAGTCGGGCAGTCCCTGGATGTCGGGGATGCCGGAGGTGTGCGTGAGGATCTCGCGGATCGTGATGGGCCGCCACGCCGTCGGGCAGGCGCTGATGTACTCCGGGACGAGATACGGGCAGACCCGGTCGTCCAGGCCGAGCAGCCCTTGGTCGCGCAGCTTCAGCACGATCATCGAGGTGAACTGCTTGGTGACCGAGGCGATGCGGAAGACCGTGTCCGGCCGGTTGGGGATGCGCCTCGCCTCGTCGGCCGCCCCGGCGGCGGTGCGTACCAGCACCTCTCCACGCCGCACCACCAGCGCCGTGCCGGTGAACTTCTTCCTCGCGGCCAGGTCCCGCAGGTAGGCCCGCATCGCCTCGGCGGTCCGAGTGTCCGGCCGGGCCGGTGAGGCGACCGGCCGGGCCGATTTCGGGGTGGGATGGCTCGCGACGGCGGATGCGGCGACGGCAGGGGTGGCCACGGGCATGACCCCACCGGTCAGCGCGGCGGCCATCGCAAGATGCCATACCACATTAGGACGTTTGGGCATTTTCTCCCCCTGAAATATGCCGCCATCCCCGAAATATGGACATTTCTCCAAATCGGGTTAATTTCGCTGAAGAATGGCTGGCAGATCATTCTCCCCGGAAGCTTGGTGTCCGTTCGCCGGAGCGGCAAACGGCGGTCGAAGCCTTCTTTCCTTCCTCATATCCCGCCTGTTAGGACTACTCGATGCTCCCTCGCCGGTAAAACCACATTTCCGCCCCGCCCGTGCAGCCCGCCGGCACTGTCGATCAGGCCCGGTCGGTGGCGGACCTGATCGAGCTCGCTGGGTGGAGCCGAAGCTCGAGGCGGTTGAGGCGGAGTTTCCGCCCGCGGCGGGGGTGTTTCCGGCACGGGCCGGGCGAGGATCTCCACGGAGTTTGGAGATCACGGTAGAACGTCCGGTACGGGCCCTACACTCGCTGCATGGCCGGGGCGCGGGTCAGCGGCGCCACCAGCAGTCCCGCCGCGCCGAGAGCCGCGGCCACCCACAGCACGGAGGTGTACCCCAGCCCCGCCTCGATGGCCAGCCCTCCCAGGAACGGCCCGGCGGCGTTGCCCACGTTGAAGGCCGACACATTCGCCGCCGAGGCCAGGTCGCGCGCGCCGTCCGCCATGGACAGGACCCGCGCCTGGAACGGCGGGATGGTCGCCGCGCCCGCCATCCCGAACAGCGCGAGCGCGACAACCGCCGTCACCGGGCTCTGCACGGCGGGAACCAGCAGGACGGAGACCAGCGTGACGGCGGCCAACACCGCGTAGACGGTCGGCATGAGGGCCTGGTCGGCGAGCCGGCCGCCGAGCGGGCTCCCGGCCAGCATGCCCACGCCGACGAGCACCAGCACGAACGGCACGGCGGAGGCGTCCAGACCGGTCACCTCGGTGAGCAGCGGGACGATGTAGGTCACGACCGCCAGGAACGGCGCCCAGCCCAGCGCGGTCACCAGCAGCGCCAGCCACAGCCGCCCGTTGCGGAAGGCCGCCAGCCCGAGGCCACCGTGCTGGTTCTCCCGGCGTGTCCGGTGCGGCACGAAGGCGGCCAGCCCGGCCATGACGATCACCCCCACGGCGCTCACCATCCAGAACGCCGTTCGCCAGCCGAACTCCTGGCCGATGGCGGTGCCCGCGGGCACACCCAGCACGTTGGCCAGGCTGAGCCCCATGAAGACCTTCGCGATGGCCGCCGCCTTCTTCTCCGCCGGCACCAAGCCTGCGGCGACGACGCTGGCCACGCCCACGAACGCGCCTCCGGCCAGCGCGGACAGGACACGGGCGGTCATGAGCACGCCGTATGAGCCGGAGACCGCGCAGAGCAGGCTGCCGACGACGAGCAACGCCGCCAAGGCGAGCAGCATGGTCTTACGGGGAAGCCGGTTGCCCAGCACCGTCAGGGCGGGGGCGCCGACGACCATGCCGAGCGCGTACCCGGAGACCAGCAGGCCTGCGGCCGGGACGGACACGCCGAAGCCGGAGGCCACCTGGGGCAACAGCCCGGCGATGACGACCTCGGTGGTGCCGACGGCGAAGGCGCCCAGAGCCAGGGCGGCCAGAGCGAGAGGGTTCTTCTCGGAATTCACATGGAAAGTCTCAGACCGCCATGATCGGAGATCAGCGACTGTTCCGGGACGAATCGGTTAGCAGGAGTTACCGATCGCCTGGGTCTCCGCGCAGGCGCGTACGAACGCCCTGACCCGCTCCGTCTCACCCGACGCCCGCCAGACCGGCGCGTAGGTGATCGGATGCGCGTCCTCGAACGGCACGTACGTCACACCGGGCCGGGGGTGGAAACGGCTGACGTCCTCACCCACCGACGCAACGCCACGCCCAGCCGCCACCAGGGCCAGCGTCTCCTGGATCGTGGCCGCCGTGTCGCCGCGCTCGATCGGCCAGCCCGCGGGGGTCGTCCGCGGGTTGTTGTTGGCCGTCACCCAGTACTCCGGCAACGATCCCCCGCAGGCGAACACCTTGGCGCGGGCGAGATCCTCCACCCTCACCGCCTCGCGCCGCGCCAACTGGTGGCGCGAGGAGACGGCCAGCACCGCGGGCACGGTCAGCACGACCGGCCCGGTCACCAGGTCGGGCTCGACGACGGGCAACTGGGCCATCAACACGTCCACCCTGCTCTCGCGCAGGGGTTCGACGAAGTCGCCCAACTGCGTCTCGTGGATGTGCACCGCCGTAGCCGGGTGCCGCCTGGCGAACAGGTCGAGTACGCCCATGAGCAGTTCGCCGGTCGCGGCACCGACGAAGCCCACGTGCAGCTCGCCCTCCATCCCCATCGCCGCCGACTTGGCCCTGGCCAGGCCGTCGCGGATGCACGCGTACGCCGGGGCCAGGTCGTCGTGCAGATGCTTGCCCAGAGGCGTCAGGCGGACCCGGCGGCTGGTGCGTTCGAACAGCGGGGCCCCGACCTGACGTTCCAGTTTCGCGATCGTCTGGCTTACCCGGGCCCGTGTCACCATGAGACGCTCCGCCGTCCGCCCGAAGTGCAGCTCTTCGGCCAGGATCAGGAAGCTCTCGAGTTCGAGACGCTCCATCCCCTCAGCCTAACGCCCGCCCTGCCGACGCCTGCTGCCTGGCCCGGCGCCATACGCCGGCGGTGCCGTCGATGCGTCTCGGTGTAGGTGTCGCCGGGCAGGTAGCCCAGGTCGCGACGTCGAAAGCCTTGCGGGTGAGGCGGTCTCCCGGCGGGAACCCGGTGTCGTGGTTGATGCCCTTGTTCATGACGTGTCCCCTCGTGGCTGGGCGGACGGGTCAGCGGAACAGGTGGGCGTGCTCGGCCGCCCAGTCGTCAAAGCCACGCAGCGGGCGGCCGATGATCTCGCGCACGGACGGCCGCTGGTCGAGCGTCCACCGGGTGAGCTCGGCGAGCCGTTCGCCGTACTCCCGCAGGGCGTACAGCGTCACCTCGATGCCGCCATCGGGCCAGCCGCGACGCCGCCAGTTCGCACGGCTGTCATCGGGGGTCACCTCGACGGCGGCGAGGTCGTGGCCGATGGCCGCGGCGATGCTCGCCACCCGTGACCGGGTGCTGATCGGCAGTCCGACCGCTTCGACAACGGCGCCGACATGATCGCCGGTACGCAGCGCCGCCACCGCGACGGCGGCCAGGTCGTCCTCGTGGATGAAGGGGTAGTGACCGTCCTCCAGGAATGCCTCGCGTACGATGCGCTCGCCTCTGACCGTGTCCGGCCAGTCCGACCCCGTGGCGGGATAGGTGCCCTCGATCATCGCGCCCATCACCGCCGACGGGCGAATGTGCGTCCACTCCATGCCCGAGCGTTCGACCGCTCGCTCGACGGCAAGCCAGAACCACGTCTCCGGCGGGTACGCCTCCTCGTACTCCGGCCCGTGCGAGGACAGCACGGCGATCCGCCGTACACCGGCATCCCGGGCAGCCACCAGCGCATCCTCTACCGTCGCCGGCACGGCTCCGGCGAGAAAGACGCCGTCCACGCCGGCGAAGGCCCCGGCGTGCTCCAGCGGCCTGGTGATGGACCCCTCGACGACCTCGACCCCGTCGGGCCAGCCGTCCACCTGGCCGGGCTCGGCGAGAACGCGTACCCGATCACCGGCATCCAGCAGCCGGCGCGCCAGGCTCCGCCCGACGATCCCCGTGGGGCTGCTGCCCGCGTCCTTCCTGGCACAGACCGCAGTCAGCAGGAACAGAGCGGGCTGCGAGGCATTCGTGAAGTGCTTGATTCCACCCATGGCAAGACCCTCCAACGCGAAATGGAGATCTTGCGCCACCCAGTGACAATGGGAGGTTGCGGATCCGAGGCCGCCAACACTACCAGCCCCCACGCATCGACCGCGGCCACGTGCCCGGCCAGGCCGGTTACCCGCCGATGAGCGCACCACGACGGTCGCGGGAATCGACAAGGTCAGCCCGCAGCCGGTCCGGCAGGAGAGCAACAGCCCGCTGACCCGATCTGGCGACCCAGGCTCGCCGAGCCGGCGGCAGGCTGTTCAGAACTGCGTTGACCGGAGTCTCCGGACGCACCGGACCCCTCGCGACCCTGAGCCGCAGCCAACGGCCTGGCAGAGCGTCTTCCACTTCCACCTCCCCGTGGTGCTCCGCTTCGAGCCCACCGACCTCACGCCGCCTTGGACGGAGGTCGATCGGGCAGACGGTCCCTGCCGTGCCGTCTGCCCGAGCCCTCGTCGCGCCGTCTACTCCACGATCGGCGCGCTGTCGACGACGCTCACCTTCAACTGGGCGCTCGACGACACCACGCTCCCCACCGGGGCGTCGGCCAGCTTCGCGTCCACGACCACCCCCCGGCGGCCGAGATAGTCGTAGGTCCTCGGGTCGAAGATGTACTCCTCCCTGACCCCGAGGGGCGACACCATCGCCGCGGCTATGCCCTTGCGCCCCGCGGCATCCTGCGCCTCCTTCACCGTCACCACCCCGGGAATCGTGGCCGCCGCGCGGAAGAGCGCGGCCCGCTGCGCGGCGGGCAGATAGGACTCCGTGAGCAGCCCGCCGACCCGGTTCCACGCCTCATAGTCCTGCAACCCGTCGAAGGGCACCTGCGTGTAGAGGTGCTTGCGCATGCCCTCGGTGTCCGTCGGCAGCTTGCTGACGTAGGCGTAGTCGTTGCGCAGGAACTCGGCGCGGTAATCGAAGTCGGCCGCCCGCCCCGGACGGCCGGGCTTGCCCACCTGTGCCTGCTCCGCTCGTGCGGCCGGCGGGAGCGTGTGCCCGGGATACGGCAGCGGTCCCAGGCTCTCCTCCTGCAGGACTCCCTTGACCGCGCTGCCCTCGACCGGCAGCCAGATCGTGCGCTTGGAGCGCGACAGCCAGATCCCCGCGTCCCCTCCGACCGTGTCCATGCTCTGCGACTCGTAGACGAGGAACTGTCCGGGCCTGGGATGCAGCTCCGGACGGCTGCCGGCGTGCTCGGCCGCCCGCAACAGCAGCTCCACGGCCGCGACCGTACGGATCAGCGGCGGGGGCGGCGCCGGGGCGGGCCGGCTCTGGACGAGGAACACCGCCACTCCCACCGCGGCCGCCAGACCTCCTGCCAGTGCGGCGCGCAGTCCGAGGCGGCGAACGTCGAGGCGGACCGGCGCCGACATGCCGGCCATCAGGCGCTCCGACTCGGCGCGCAGGTCTTCCTGCACGGGGACCTCGGAGCGGAAGTTGTTGAGCTGGGCCAGCTCATCCATGGCGAACCTCCTCGATGACGAGTGCTGTGGGGTCGGTCCCGCCCAGTTCCTCGCGGATCTTGGCGCGGGCGCGGTTGACGCGTGAGCGGACCGTTCCGGTGCGGATGCCGAGCGCCTCGGCGGCTTCGGTGTAGCTGAGGCCGCCCCAGGTCACCAGGAGCAGCACGTCGCGGTGCCCGGCGGGCAGCGCGACAAGCGCGGCGGCCAGGCGCCGCTGTACGGCCTGGGCGCTCAGCCGCTCGTCGCTGCGTGGGGTGAAGGGTTCGGTGACCGGGTCCACGCCGGTGCGGGCCAGGAGGTTCAGCTGCCTGGCCTCGGTACGCTTGTGGCGGCCGATGAGGTTGGTGGCGATGCCGTACAACCAGGGCAGGGCGTTGTGCCTGGCCAGGTCGTAGCGGCCGCGCTGGTGGAAGGCGGCGAGAAAGGTCTCCGCCACCACGTCCTCGGCGACGTCGGGCCCGAGGCGGCGGATGACGAATCTCTTGATCTCGGCCGCGTGCCTGCGGAAGATCTCCCCGAACATCTCGGGCTCCTGCCGGGACCGCGCGATGACGGCGGAATCGGCGGGGCTCGTTTCTGACATGCTCTGGCCTCTCGGCTCACGGATGGAACACCCCTACTTGCCCGCCCGCAGCCGACCGGTTCCCTCCATCAGGTCCAGACCCGGCCCGAGAGAATGTCGCAGACCTTGACGCCCAGCGTAGCCAGCTCGTCCCCGACCCGATCGACGGGCGGCGAGGCCATGACCTCGCGCCGTGCGGCCGCCCACCGAACAGGACGCGGTAGCCCAACTGAGCGAGCTCTATGCTGTCGCATGCCCAGGCCGCCGGTCAGTGAAGGGTGACGGTTCGGTGTGGGTCAGCCCGGCGGGACGGGATGGATCCGCGCCTTCCGGGGGAGGACCTTGATGAATGTCACACTACGGGTCAACGGGACGCCGTCCGCCTCCGCTCTCTTCCTGCGCCCTTGGCGTGATGGCGACGTCGAACCGCTGGTCAGGGTGTATCGCGATCCGGTATTGCGTCGTTGGACGAGCCTTCCCGTAGAGAGCGTCGAGGACGCGGTGGCGTGGCTGGAGCTTCAGCGACGCGGCTGGGAGACCGGCGAACGGCTGAGCTTCGCCGTACATGAAGACCAGTCCGGCACCGGCGAGGGCCGGTTGGTCGGCAACGTGGTCATGAAGCGGACCGGTCCCCGCCAGGAATCCGCAGAGGTCGGCTACTGGACGGCAGCGCACGCCCGAGGCCGAGGCGTGGCCCCTCGCGCCCTCGAAGCTCTCACCAAGTGGGCCTTCGACGTCTTCGCGGTCGAAGGTCTGGAACGTCTCGACCTGCTCCACCAAGTGGACAATCTTGCCTCGTGCCGGGTTGCGGAGAAGGCGGGATACCGTTTTCACCAGGTCCTTCCGGCCCAGCCGCCGTTCCCTGGGGACGGCCACCTGCATATACGACAGGCCGGCACTCCGGCCTGATGGCGCCGCGCTGCCTGAGGAACACCGCGTTGCCGCCGACGCCCTTTCAGCCGGCGCGGGCTGATCGTCACAGGCCGGGGGCGGACACGGTTCGCTCGAGCTCCACGAGGGCGACCGGAGGGCCCTCGCCGAAGTCGTGGTCGTGTCGCCTGCCGGTCTCGCCGAAGCCGTTCTTGGCGTAGAAACGGCGCGCCTGGGCTGAGTCCCGAAGCGTCCACAGATGCACGCGGTCATAGCCGGCCTCCCGCAGCCGGTCCAGGGTGGCGGCCAGCAAGGCCGCCGCGAGGCCGCGGCCCCAGACCTCTGGGTGGGCGAAGAAGGTGTGGATCTCCGCGAGGCCGGGGCGGGAGGAGGAGGCCCCGAAGCGGGCGAAGGCGCCCGGACGATCGTCCAGGAGTGCGAGCAGAGGTGTGTCCTCGCCCTCGGCCAGGATGGCGGCCCACTTGGTGCGCCGCTCCTCGATACCGGCGGCGGCGACCTTCGGCGTGCACAACGGGCCGTGCGAGATGCCCCAGGAGATTGCGTGGATCTCGCCGAGGACGTCCCCGTCGCCGGGCCCCGCCTCGCGGATCGCGATCACGCCTCGCATGGAGGAGACTCTACGCGGGGGCGTCGAGGGATGGGTTCGCGGGTTCGCACCTCGCCCCTGTCGGAGGTGGGGATCGGTTCCGGCACCGGGATCCGCGCCGTGGTGCACGCGACGCGCGAGGAGGGCGGCGCGTCCCTGGAAGAGGTCGCTGACCCCGTTTCCTGACCCGTGGGAAGACGATTCAGGTCTGCGGCGAAGGATGGGTGATCGTGACCGCCGACCGGAAGGCCCACCTTATGCCGGAGACAAGAACGTGAGCGCCGAAGTGAGCGAACAGGAGACCGACGCCGAACTCGTCACCCGGTACCGGCGCGACCCCAGCCTGTTCACCGCCGTCCACGACCGCTACTACCGCGACATCTACCTGTACGTCGCCGGCCGCCTGGACACGCAGATCGCCGAGGACATCACCGCCGAGACGTTCCTGCTGGCCTTCGACCGGCGCGACCGGTACGACCCGGAACGCGGAGACCTGCGGCCCTGGCTGTTCGGCATCGCCACCAATCTGATCGCCCGGCACCGCCGCAAGGAGACCCGCCACTACAAGGCGCTGGCCAAGCTGGGGCCCGAGCCCGTCGTGGAAGGCCACGAGGACCGGGTCGTCACCTCCGTCACCGCGGAACGCATGCAGCCGCACCTGGCCAAGGCGCTCGCCGCCCTGTCCGGCGGCGAGCGCGACGCACTGCTGCTCGTGGCCCTGGGCCAGCTCAGCTACGAAGAGGCGGCCCAGGCGCTCGGCATCGCCGTCGGCACCGTGGGCTCCCGGCTCAGCCGGGCCCGCAGCAAGATCCTCGCCCTCATTGACAAGGAGAACGCTCATGGATGACCTGAACGCCGTCGCGACCCTGCTGACCAAGCCCGAACCGTCCGCCGAGGCGATCATCCGCAGCAGGGGACGTCTCCAGGACAGGATGACGCGGGGCCGCGCCCTCCGGCGCCGCGGCCGGCTCCTGCCGGTGCTGGGCATGGCGGTCGCCGGCGCAGCGGCCGTCGCCGTGATCGCCACCAGCGTGGCCCCGCCCGCCGGCGCACCGGTCTCGGGCAGGGAGGTCCTGCTCATGGCCGCGGCCAGCGCCGAGCAGATTCCCCAGGGCACGGGGACCTATTGGCACGTCACGCGTACGTTCGAGGGCCCGGACGGGCCTCAGGCGCAGGAGAGCTGGACCACCCGCGACGGCGACCGCTGGTCCAGGAACAAGCCGAACGTCACTCCCGACGCCGTGGTCGAAACCCCGGCCCCGTTCAGGCTCATGGGCGCCGAGATCGGTCTCGAGGAGCTCGAAGGGCTTCCGTCGGATCCGGAGGAGCTGAAGGAGCGCATCGCCGGGCTTCCGCGGCAGGACAGCGCCATGATCCTTGCCGATCAGCAGGGCGAGCCCGTCTCTCCGCTGATCACCCTGATCACGGAGCTGCCGACGCCCGCGCAGGTCCGTTCGGCGGCGTTCGAGGCCCTGGCCGCGACGCCCGGGGTCAAGAACGCGGGGCCGGTCGAGGGCGGGCAGGAACTGCTGATCCCGCTCACCGGGGACCTGGAGATCAGGATGGTCGTCGATCCCGAGACCGCCCGGGTGACGCGCGCCAACGTCTTGCTGACCGCCGAGGGGGGCGCGGCGATGAGCTCCTCGTACATCTCGGTGACCACCGAGTGGACGGACGAACTTCCGCGGTGAAAACCCGTTGGGCGGGCCGGCGCGAACGGTTCCAGTCGGTCGTGACCCGCCCGCCTCCCCGCTGAGCACCTGTGGAACCCCCTGGCCACGCGCCAGGGGGTTCCACCTTTTTCAAGGTCGTTCGAGACGCTCTTCCGGTCACAGGCCGGACGAGCCAGGCCTGAACCCCCGCCGCGGTCAACCCCGGGGGAACGGCGGGAGACCGCCGAGTGATCTCCCGGAGGCCGTCACGAGCGAGAGATGGTCCGCCGAACGTGGTTCTTGGCTGGTTCGCGTGCGGTCCCTTCTTCGTTCATTCGCTTCGAGCAGATTCGCTCTCGACAGCGCCGACACGACCGGATCTGCGGGAGTTGTCGGATTCTGGCGCTCATTCCGCCTGGGCTGTGCTAGCAGTGATTCACCAACACAAATGATCACCACATATCAATGGTTTTGGGAGAAGTGATGGGTAGCCACGGCAACACCCCACCTCAGCTTGGAGCCAAGGGGAGAACGGGCGTGATCCCGCGACGCCGGGCGTCGTTGTGGATGGAGAGGGGGGCGGCCGTTCTGCTGGTGCTGGGCGTATCGGGCCTGGCCGGCCCCGTCGCATCGGCGACCGCGCGGCCGACGCAGAGCGCGCAGGACTGCTCGGTCCCCGTAAACGGTGTGCAGGCGTCCGGATACCAGGTAGAGCAGCTCGTACCGCGAAATCCGCTCCCCGCGTCCAACGGTCTGGCAGTCGACCCACAGGGGCGGCTCGTCGTCGCACAGGCGTTTTTCAACAGCATCTCGCGTGTCGACCCGGTGACCCGTCAGGTCGTCAACATCGCGAACGGATCCCAGCCTGCCGCCGACCAGGTCCAGACGCCGGACGACCTCACCTTCGGCCCGGACGGCAACCTGTACGTGGCGAGCGTCTTTTCGAAGTCGATCCTCCGCGTGAGCCCGAACGGGGGCACCCCCGTGACCGTGGGCCCCGGTATCACCGACGGGAACACGGGGCCGAACGGGATCGCCTTCCGCGGCAACAGGCTTTTCGCCAGCGACCTCGCGTTCGTACCGGGTTCGAAGGGTTCGATCTGGGAGGTCGACCCGTCCGGGACGAAGCCGCCCGTTCAGGTGGCTAGGGATCTTGAGGTTCCGGAAGGATTCGACTTCGCGTCGAACGGCTTGGCCTACGTCCCCGAGATGTACGCGGCGCGCATCGCGAAGGTGAACGTCGACACCGGCCAGGTCAGCCGCCTCGGTGTGCGGTTCGACAGTCCGATCACCGCGCTCAAGGTGGTTCCGCGGAACATCGATTCGACAGAGCCGCTGATCGTGCTGGAGGCGGGCACCGGCAAGGTCTGGAAGGTCGGCCGGACGTCTGGGAGCAAGACGCTGCTCGCCCAGGGCGAGCCGGGGCTGGACAACCTCCAGATCACGAAGGGCGGCGCCGTCTACGTGTCGAACTTCGTACGCGGCAACGTGCGGCAGGTGGATGCGAGAACCAAGAAACTCGTCCCTGTCCTGCCGGACGGTCCGCTGTCGGCGCCGGTCTCGCTGAACCCCACCGCCGATGGCGGATTCGTCGCCGCCGACCTGACGTCGGTGGTCAAGATCCAGGCTGACGGCGGGGTCGACCGCGTCTCGCGGTTCGCTCTGGACGACGTTCAGATGATCTCCTCGGGAGCCCTGCAGATCGGCCGCGACGTCTACCTGACCGACTGGCTCGCCGGCGGGAAGATCTCCAAGCTGGGCCTGGACACGGGCACCCGTTCGACCGTGGCCGACGGTTTCGTGGCTCCCGTACATCTGCGTCAAGGCCCGCAGGGCACGCTGCTGGTGGGCGACCAGGGCCTCGGTTCGGTGTTCTCGGTGCCGGTCGACGGCTCGGGTTCCCCGGCGCCGCTGCTGACCGGACTCGGATCCGTCGGGGGTCTCGCCTTCGACGCCGCGCGCGACGTGGTGTACGCGTCGGGAAGCGACAACGGAACCGTGGTGAGCGTTCCGGTGTCCGGTGGGACGCCGACGGTCGTGGCGACGGGGCTGGCCGGCCCTGAGGGGATCGCCGTGCGCCGGGACGGAAGCCTGCTCGTGGCCGAAGCGGCCACCGGTTGCATCACGCGCATCGATCCGTCCAGCGGCGCGAGAACGGCCGTCGCCGGCGGGTTCAAGATGAACATCCGCGGCATCAGCCTGCTGCCCTTCGTCAACTACACGGCGGACGTCGCCGCGCTCGACAACGGCGACATCGTGGTGAGCAACCCGGCGGACGGGAGCGTGACGACGCTGGTCCCCAGGTAGTCCGTTCGCGGCAGGGCATGGCCTGCCGCCACGGCCGCGGAGCACGTCGCGCTGCCCGAACCCGCCGCTAGGCGCGGTGGCAGGCGGCCGGTGCCCCCGATGACCGACCCACCTCGGCCCTCCGGTCCCCCGACCGGAGGGCCGATCGCGTGGGCGGACCGGCCGGCCCGCCCACGCATGGAGAGGTGTTCACGAGTGGGTTCCCTGCGCCATGAGGCGCTGACGGACAGAGCGGCGCGACCGTTGGCGGGCTCGCCGGCCGGATCCCTTTGAGCTGGGCGAATCGGCGGCCTCAACACGAAGAGTCGACATGTTCTTCCATTCGCGTTGACAGACGCCCCGATCCAGCCGATGCTTGATCACGCCCGCTATTTGACTGCAGCGCCCACTATTTGGGCATTCAGGAGACGTTAACGTCGTGTTCGCGCATTGTCGCGTGCAATTCGAGGTAGGGACTGCCCGCAGTGGCAGCGTGCCCCTGGCATCCTTCGCCGACGGCAGGCCGGCAATGGCCGCGCGGCATGGCGGTGACAATTCCACGCGCTGTTCATCGCCTATCTTGATGAGCGGGCTATGAGCGCCGTCGGCGGCCTCGCGGACCGGCAGGTCTCCGGTTGGCGCGACCTCCCGCCCTCTCCGATCGCGCCGTCCATCGCCCGCCGCTGGGTGACGGCGATGTGCGCGTCATGGGAGCTTCGCCTCTCCGCCGCCGACAAGGCGACGATCATCGAGCTGACCAGCGAGCTGGTCACGAACGCCGTTCAGCACGCGGCCCCGGCCGTTCGCGGCGTCCCGGAGATCAGGATCAACGTGCGAGCGGGGTTCGCCGTCTTCTGGCTGGCGGTCTGCGACCCCGATCCGGCTCTGCCCCAGGTGCGGACCCCCGATTTCCTGGCCGAGAGCGGCCGGGGCCTCTTCCTCGTGGAGGCGCAGGCCGACCGATGGGGCGCCGTCCGGCACGGGGCCGGGAAGTTCGTCTGGTTCAGCCTGGAATGCCGAGGGAACGCCCAGCACGCGAGCGACGCGTCGCTCGCCCGTCCATTCACCGACCGCACCATGTTCGACACCACGAAGTTCGACACCACGAAGGAGAACGTGCCATGCCTCCCGTCGCCCTTCCCCACGACGTTCACGGCTCCGGGCCGCACCGCGTGATCGCCCTGCACGGCTGGCTGGGTGACCGTACCTCCTTCCAGAAGATCCAGCCCTATCTGGACGGCGACGCCTTCACCTACGCCTTCCCCGACTACCGGGGGTACGGCGAGGCCATGGACCTCAGCGGCGAGTACACCCTCGCCGAGATCGCCGCGGACGTGATCGCGCTCGCCGACAAGCTCGGCTGGGACACCTTCTCCCTGATCGGTCACTCGATGGGCGGTACGGCGATGCAGCGGGTGATGCTGGACGCGCCCGGCCGGGTCCGCAAGCTCGTCGGCATCTCCCCGGTGCCCGCCAGCGGTGTCCCGTTCGACGAGCAGACCTGGGGGCTGTTCTCCGGCTCCGCCGAGGAGCCCGCCAACCGCCGGACGATCATCGACCTCACCACGGGCAACAGGCTTCCGGGTCGCTGGCTCGACGAAATGGTCGGCAACTCGCTGCGGAACTCCACGGTGGCCTCGTACCGGGCCTACCTGGACGCGTGGGCCCGCACCGACTTCCACACGGAGGTCACCGGCAGCGCCACGCCGGTCCTCCTCATCGTCGGCGAGCACGATCCTGCCCTCTCCGCCGAGGTCATGCGGGGCACGTGGCTGCAGTGGTACCAGAAGACCGAGTTGACGACGCTGTCCGAGGCCGGCCACTACGCGACGGAGGAGACGCCGCTGGCTCTCGTATCCGCCATCGAACGGTTCCTGGCCGCCTGACGGCCCGCAGAGGGGATGCCCATGATCGACGTGTTCGACCCGCGTATTTACTCGCAGGGCATCCCACACGAGCGATACCGCCTGCTACGTGACGAACACCCCGTGTACTGGCAGGAGGAGCACGAGGTCGGCGACTGGCCGGCCGGACCCGGTTTCTGGGCCGTGACCCGCCACGCGGACGTCGTACGGGTGCTGCGCACGCCGACCGGATACAGCTCGTGGATCGGCGCCACGCAGATCCGCGATCCGGACCCGGCCGACCTGTCGTTCATCCGCCGGATGATGCTCAACCTCGATCCGCCCGACCACGGCAGGCTCAGGCGGATCGTCTCCGGCGCGTTCACCCCCGGTCGCGTCGAGCGGTTCGCCGCCGGGATCGCGGCACGGGCACGGTCGCTCGTGGACGAGATCGCCGAACGGGGCGAGTGCGACCTGCCGGTGGACGTGACCGACGACTACCCGATCCAGAACCTCGCGGATCTCCTCGGCATCCCCAGCGCCGATCGCGGTCAGATCCTGGAGTGGACCAACCGGGTCGTCGGCTACCAGGATCCCGATCACGCGCTCGCCGTCCGGAGCCCGGGTGGGAAGCCGGTCAACCCGCGCTCTCCGGCCATGCTCAGCGACATGTTCGCGTACGCCCGCGACCTGTCCGTCTACAAGCGCCGCAATCCCGCGGACGACATCATGACCACGCTCGCCACGGCGGAGGTGGACGGACGGCGGCTCACCGAAGCCGAACTGTCGATGTTCTTCTTCCTCCTGGTCATCGCGGGCAACGACACCGTACGCTCTGCCCTGCCCGGCGGGTTGATCGCGCTGCTCGACCACCCGGCGGAGCACCGCCGCCTGCTGGCGCATCCGGAACTGCTCGACTCGGCGATCGAGGAGATGTTGCGCTGGCATCCGCCCGTCCTCAGTTTCCGTCGCACCGCCGTGCACGACACCGTACTCGCCGGGCAGCCCATCGCGGCGGGAGACAAGGTCGTCGTCTTTCACGGTGCCGCCAACTACGATGAGCGCGTGTTCGCCGACCCGATGCGCTTCGACATCACGCGGCAGCTCAACGACCACGTCTCGTTCGGCGACGGACCGCACGTGTGCCTCGGCGCCCGGTTCGCCCGCCTGCAACTCCGTGCGCTCTACCGCGAGCTGCTCTGGCGGCTGCCGGACATGGAACTCGCCGGTCCACCCGACCGGCTGGTGTCGAACTTCATCGCCGGTGTCAAGCACCTGCCCATCCGTTACACACCCGTTCCCCGGTCAGGTGACGCATGACCCCCTCCGCCGACGCCGAACCGGACTCGTCTCGCGGCGCGGGTTCCAAGACCATCGACACGGGCCTGCGGCTCCTGGAGATCCTCAGGGACCATCCCGACGGACTGATGATCACCGAACTCGCCCAGGTGGCCGGGATCCATCGCAACGCGGTCTCCCGCCATCTGGCCGCGCTCGGCAACCACCGGCTGGTCGCCCGCGTCGGCAGCCGCTTCACCCTCGGTCTCGGCATCGTCGAGCTCAACGCCGCGGTCCAGCACCGGCTGCGCAGCGCGGCGCTCTCCGCCCTGCAGGTGCTGGCCGACAGTTGCAACGCCACGGCGTTCATCACCGTGCTCGACAGCGACGAGAACGAGGCCGTCGTCCTCACGGTGGTCGAGCCGCGCGCTTCGCAGTTTCACGCCGCCTACCGCGCCGGCACGCGGCACCCCGCGAACCGCGGCGCCTCCGGGATCGCCATACTCGCCGGGCGTCCGCCCAGAGCCGGAGAGCGTCCGGCGATCACGGAGGCCCGCGCCGTCGGCTATTCCGTCACCGCCGGTGAGCTGCAGCCCGGCGCCTGGGGCGTCGCCGCGCCGATCATCTCGGCCGGCCGCCCGGCCGAGGCCAGCATCGGCGTGGTGACCATCGGCCGGCGCGACGAGGAGGCCATCGCCTCGCTGGTCCTCACCACCGCGACCCAGATCTCGCAGTTCCTCTGACCCGACCCGCGCCCCGTGGCCACGCCCTCCTACGCGGGCAGCGGCAGGCGCAGGACGAAGCGCGCTCCGCCGGCCGGGGACCTCCGCACGCCCATGCGGCCGTGGTGGGCCCGGGCGATTTCGCGGGCGATCGCCAGCCCGAGACCGGCGCCCTCCTCGCAGAGATAGCGCGTGTCCAGCCGGGTGAGGCACTCGAAGATCCAATTCCGATCCGTTTCGTCTGCCTCGTCCGCTTCCTCACCGTCGTCGGCGACGACCAGCTCGGCCTGGCCGTCGCGGCAGTGCACCCCGACCTCGACCGACCGGCCGGCATGCCGCTGGGCGTTGTCCAGCAGGATCGCAAGAGCACGAACGAGCTGGACGCGCACCGCGTGAACGGTGACGCCGGAGGTCAGCCGGAGCCGCACGGGGGCACGATTAGATCGGCGAAGGACCTCGTGCCGCACCAGGTCCGCCAGGTCGAGGTCCTCCCAGCGGTCCGACGCGCCGGCACCCAGCTTGGCCAGATGGAGCAGGCCCGCCACGATGGCCTCCAGGCGATCGACGTTCTTCAACGCCCGCTGGAGCAACTCGTCGAGGTCGGTCTCCTCGGGGTGCATCACGGCCTCTTCAAGCTCCACGCGCAGGCCGGTCACCGGGGTCCGCAACTCGTGAGAGGCGTCGGCGACGAACTGGAGCTGCCGGGCCAGCACCTCCTGCCCGGCCGCGGCGACACAGGCCCGCGGGAGCGTCGGAGAGTCACCGAGTCCCTCGCCGATCGCGCAACGATCGGCGACACTTGTCGAACAACGTTCGAACTGAGTCTGAGTAGTCATCCCGAGCATCCCGCCGTAGTCCGCTGTCCTTACCCGAACGACGGTACGGAGAGGCGCTGACGGTTTACTGACACCCCGCCGTCAGCCGCGCCAGGTTCACGGCTTCCTGCCAGGTCAGGCGTGCCCCCTGCCGGTAACACTCCGCGAACGCCTCCTCGCCCAGGGTGGCCGTCGCCGCTGCCGTGATCCGGTCCACGTCACCCCGCTCGGCGGGAGGCAGCGGAGCCCCCACACCGCGGCGGGTCGCATCCGCCGCACCGAGCAGCCGGGCCGCGCGTCCGGCTCGGCGCGGGTCCTTCGACAGCGCCGCCGCGCCCGCCAGTCCTTCGAACGTGAGGGCCATCGCCCGCGGCTCTTCCATGGAACATGCGAGCTCCAGGGCGCGGAGATGGCGCTCCGTCGCCAGGGCTTCGTCACCGCGGAGTTCGGCGGTGAAGCCCAGCTCCGCCCAGAGCAGATGATCACCCACCTCTGAGGAGGGATAATGGTCGAACAGGCACGCGAGGTACGTCTCCGCCGCGTCAAGGTCTCCGGAGCGGCGAGCCCCGAGCGCGAACCCTATTACCGCGAGACACTGCACGTAGACGTTGCCCTGTTCGCTTGCCAGCCGTCGCGCCCGCTCGTGCAGCTCATGACCCCGCTCCCAGTCACGGGCGAGCAATGCCAGCCGCCCCAGACCGCAGTAGCTAATGGCGAGGTCAGCCGCCAGGCCCAGCTTCTCCGCGATGCGCAGCCCTTCCTCCCGGAGGCGTTCTGCCTCCGCGTAATCGCCCCTGATCTCGGCCAGCCCGCTCAGCGGGACCGTGGCCTGCAACTCGCCCCAACGATCTCCAAGCTCGCGGAAGATCTCCGCACTTCTCCCGATCTCCCGCTCGACACCGGCGAGATCTCCCTGGAGCAGCGCGTGCATGGACCGCAGGCCGGTCGCGGCGGCGATGCCCCACAAGTCGTCGGCGGCGGTGAAGAGGCTGAGCGCACGAGCGTTGGTCGCCCTGCTGCCGGCCATCTCACCGAGGTAGTACAGCCCGTAGGCGTAGAGCCACACAGCGCGTCCGCTCCGCAGCGTGTCCACGACGGGCGGGTCGGCTGTGGGCGGCGACTCCGGCCGGGTGCCGTTCAGCAGCGTGAACGCGTCTCGCAGCACGTGGAGCTCGGCGGCTTCGCCGACGACGGCGAGCACCGCCGACATGGCGCGGCAGCCCTCGCTCAACCGCCCGCGCAGCAGCCACCACCAGGACAGGGCGGTGGCCAGCCGCACGGCTTCGCAACCGCCCGCGCCCACCCGCGCGCGACGCTTCGCCTCCTCGAGCGCGGCGCGCAGATTGGCCGCCTCGGCGTCCAACCGGGCGAGCCACGCCTGCTGCTCCCCGTCACGCAGATGGGGTTCGGCCTGTTCGGCGAGGTCGAGGTAGTAACGCAGGTGCCGGTCCCGGGTGGCGGCGAGATCCGCCATCTCGATCAGCCGCTCCAACGCGTACGCGGCCACGGACTCCAGCAGCCGGTACCGGGTGCCGTCGGGCCCGTCGGTCACGACGACCATGGAACGATCCACCAGCCGTGTCACCAGGTCGAGGACTTCCTCACGGGACACGCCGTCACCCGAGCACACCGCTTCCGTGGCGTCCAGGGTGCAGCCGTCGGAGTACACGGCAAGGCGGCACAGCATGATCTGCTCCGGTGCGCTGAGCAGCTCCCAACTCCAGTCGATCATGGCCCACAAGGTCCGCTGGCGCGCCGGCGCCCCCCGCTGCCCTGACGTGAGCAGCCGGAACCGGTTCTCCAGGCGGGCCGCCAACTCTCGCACGCCGAGCCCGCGAACCCGGGTCGCCGCCAGCTCAAGAGCGAGCGGAATGCCGTCAAGACGGCGGCAGATCTCCGCCACGGCCTCGTGCGTTTCCTGGGTGGCCCCGTCGAGGGAGAAGCCCGGGGCCGAGGCCGCGGCCCGCTCCGTGAACAGGCGTATCGCGTCGGCCGGCAGCAGCGGCTCGACGAGGAACACCGTCTCACCGGTCAGGCCGAGCGGCTCGCGACTGGTGGCCAGAACGCGCAGATCGGGTGCGGCGGCCAGCAACTGCCCGGCGAGTTCGGCCGCCGCCGCGATGACATGTTCGCAGTTGTCCAGAACGAGCAGGATCCTGCGTTCGCGCAGAGCGACCGCGAGCCGGTCGATCAGCGCCGACGGCCCACCCCATCCAGGCGTCCCCGAGGGCGCGTCGTCCCTGATCCCGAGTACGGTGGCGACCACCTGCATGAGGTCGGCCAGACCTCCATGTTGCGGAGCGAACTCGACCAGCCACGCTTCGTCGAGCATCCCCCCGTCAGCTTCCTGGGCGAACCGCGTCGCGGCCGCCACCGCGAGCCGGGTCTTGCCCACTCCCCCGGGCCCCGTGAGCGTGACGAGACGTGCGCGGTCAAGGAGATCACCGACCTCGTTGAGTGACTGTTCGCGGCCGATCAGCGCACTCAGCGTCGCGGGCAGGTTCGATCGTGGGCAGACGATCCGGCCGGCGGCCGTTGCCGCCTCGGCGGGCGCCTCCGGACCCGATGGTCCTGCGGGGGTCTCAGCCTGCTGGACCAGCGCGAGCGACGCGTCCTGACGCAGGATCGCACCCTGCAGCGCGGCCAGCTCAGGGCTCGGATCGAGGCCGAGCTCGTCGGTCAGGAGTTCCCGCAGCTCCGCATACGACGCCAGCGCCTCGCTCTGACGACCGGCCAGGTACAGGGCGCGAAGCTGAATGGCCCGCAGCCGTTCCCGCAGCGGGTACCGGGCCACGAGGTCGGCCAGCTCCCCGATGAGCAGGATGTGGTCGCCCAGCTCCAACCGGCACTCGGCCTGCTCCTCCAGGACCGCCAGACGTTGTTCGGTGAGGCGCTGTGCCGCCGCGCGCGCGAACTCCTCGTCCTCGACGTCGGCGTACGCGGGCCCGCGCCACAATCCGAGCGCCTGGGTGAGCAGCTCGGCCCGTGCCCGCGCGTCGCCGGCGGACCGGGCCTCGGTCACCAGGGACTGGAAGCGCTCCGCGTCGACCTCGTCGGTGGGCTGGTCGAGGCGCAACCGGTAACCGGCCGACTCGTGCACCACCCGATCACGGCCGAGAGCGCGGCGTAGCTGGGAGATCTTGACCTGAAGGGTGTTGGCGGGGTTGCCGGGCAGGTCCTCGCCCCACAGGTCATCGATGAGCCGGTCCGCGGTGACCGGCCGGCCCTCGTGCACGAGCAGATCGGTGAGCAGGGCCCGGACCTTGGCCTCTGGGACCCGTACCGGATTTCCCTCGCTGTCCCACACCATGACGGGGCCCAGCACTCCGAACCGCACAAGAACACGCTACACACCGCCGAACGGTCGGCCGTCAGCGAACCATCAGGTTTCCCAAAGCACGGCAATGCACAGTTATTGCTGGAGAAGTCACACATGCCGGGCGGGCGCGGATCGCGTCGGCCGGGTCACGCGCGTGCCCTGGAAAGCCCGTTCCCGTCGGACCGGAGCGTCATGCGAAGCCAAAACTTCGCCCATTTTCACGTGCGCACGACCGGACACGACAGGGCTGGTGTCGTCCGCGATCGCGGTACCCCGGCGAAGGCCCGTACTGCGCTCGCAGCAGGCGCGAACCCCTTCTGGGGTCCACCGCGGGTTGAGGCTTTCCGCCTGCCGTTCCCTCACAGGAGGTGTGACGGGGGACGAAAGTCTCCGGGACTTGTTCAACGACAGCCTTGAAGTCATGAGTGTTTGTGACTACGAGCGACTCGGCGCGGAGCCTGCCGTCGAGACCTGCGGCTCGCGGCCGCGTTCCCGGCCGATCGGGCTGCCGGACGGCGCTCCGGCCCCGGTGGGCGCATCCTGCTCCGCGAGGCGCACCGTGCCCGGCGAGCTGACGGGGGTGGCCGCGTGAGCGCCGCCGAGGTTCCCGCCGCGGCCTCGTGGCGGGAACTGCTGAGCCCGGAGCATGCCGGCGCGGCGATCGTGCTGGCCGTCGGGGTGCTCGTCGGTGCGGTCAACATCTACCTGGCCTCGAGCCTGCTGCCGACCGCGGTGGCCGAGATCGGCGGCGCCGGCTTCTACGCGTGGAACATGACGATCTACCTCGTCGCGATGGTGATCGCGACGATGCTGGTCAGCCGCCTCCTGGCGCGGTGGGGCGGTGTCGGCGCCTACCTGCTCGGCTTCGGCGTGTTCCTGGCGGGCTCGCTGGCCTGCGCGGTGAGCCCGGCGATGCCGGTGCTGCTGACCGGCCGCGGCATCCAGGGGCTGGGCGCGGGGTTGCTGTCCGGGCTGGGCTTCGCCGCCGTCCGATCGGCCCTGCCGCGGCGGTTGTGGACGCGCGGCAACGCGCTGATGTCGGCGATGTACGGCGTCGGCAACTTCGTCGGTCCCGCGCTCGGCGGGCTGTTCGCCCAGTTCGGCGGATGGCGGCCGGCGTTCGTGACGATGGCGGTGATCGCGGCGGTGTGCGGCCTCCTCGTGCCCCGGGTGCTGCCGCGCGGCGAGCGCGGCGGATCGCGGGCGCCGGTCCCGGTGGTGTCGCTGCTGCTGGTCACGGCGGCCACCGCCGCGGTCAGCGTGGCCGGGGTGCTGTCCGGCGCCGCGGCCATGGCGTCCGGCGTCGTGGTGGCGCTGCTGCTGGTGGCCGCCTTCGTCGCCCATGAGCGGCGTAGTGAGCTGCGGGTCTTTCCGCGTTCCACCTACAGGCCGGGTTCGCCGCTGAAGTGGCTGTACCTGACGCTGGCGCTGCTGGCGTTCGGCGTCGCGGTGGAGTCGTTCCTGCCGCTGTTCGGACAGCGGCTGGGCGGGCTGGCCCCGGCGGTGGCCGGGTTCTTCGGCGCGGCCATCTCGCTGGGCTGGTCGGCGACCCAGCTCGTCAGCTCCTCGGCGGTCGAAGAGCGCACGATCGGCCGGTTGCGCGTTCTCGGCCCGTTGCTGCTGGGGCTCGGCTTCCTCGTCCAGGGGCTGCTGCAGCGGCCGGACGCGCCGGGCTGGCTGGTCCTGGTGTGGGTGCCGGTGATGTTCGTCGCCGGCGCCGGCATCGGGCTGGCCTATCCGCACCTGGCGGTGGCGGTGATGTCCAGCACTCAGGACCCGGAGGAGGGCGGGCGGGCAGCCGCCGCGATCGCCACGGTGACGAGCCTGTCGATCGCGTTCGGTACGGCGGTCGCCGGTGTCCTGGTCAACCTGGGCGGCGCCTCGATGCTGGACGCGGCCCGCTACATGCTGTTCGGGTTCGCGATCATCTGCGCGGCCGGCGCCGTCACCGCCCGTGCGGCGGCTCGTACGAGCCGGTCGGCGCCGGCCGCCCAGCTCGGTTCGTAACCGTCACCCCCACCCCACGCATCCCACCGCCTGCCCTGCTCCCTGCCCGAGTTCGACATGACCGGGTGCGATTCGAAGGAGATGCCATGAGCGATCCCCTGACACAGACACCGATGTTCCCGATGGCCCGAACGGCGGGATGTCCCTTCGACCCGCCGCCGGAGCTGAGCCGCCGCAGCGAGCAGGCGCCGGTGTCGCGCGTGCGGCTCTGGGACGGCAGCACCGCGTGGCTGGTCACCCGCCATGCCGACGTGCGCACGCTGCTCGCCGATCCGCGTGTCAGCGTCGACGTCGCTCAGCCGGGCTTCCCGCACACCAACGCGGTGAGCAAGGCGCGCGATGCGCAGATGAAGACACTGATGCAGATGGACGCGCCGGAGCACATCACCCACCGGCGCCGGCTGACGTCGGATTTCACGGTCAAGAAGATGGAGGCGCTGCGGCCCGCGATTCAGCGGATCGTCGACGGTCTCATCGATGACCTGCTCGCCGGGCCGAAACCGGTCGACCTGGTGGAGACGTTCGCGCTGCCGGTTCCCTCGCTGGTGATCTGTGAGCTGCTGGGCGTGCCGTACGCGGACCGCGCCTTCTTCCAGCGGGTGGCCGGTGAGCTGGTCATGGACGAGAGTGATCCCGCCGACGCCATGGCCGCCAGCCAGGAACTGAACACCTACCTGGAGAACCTGGTAGAGGAGAAGAACGCCGAGCCTGGCGATGACGTGTTCAGCAGGATGGCCGTCGAGCAGTACCGCACCGGCGCGATGACCCGGCGCGAGATCGCCACGATGGGCCAGCTCCTGCTGGTGGCCGGGCACGACACCACCGCGAACATGATCGCTCTGAGCACGATCGCGCTGCTGACGAATCCGGAACAGCTCGGCGCGATCCGCGACGGCGCCGATCCCGCGCTGGTGGCAGGCGCGGTCGAGGAACTCCTGCGCTACCTGTCCATCACCCACACCGAAGCCCGCCGCGTCGCAGCGGAGGATCTCGTCGTCGGCGGGCAGCTCATCCGCCGGGGCGAGGGCATCATCGCGGTCAAGAGCACCGCCAACCGCGACCCCGCCGCCTTCCCTGACCCCGACGTGCTCGACGTCCGCCGAAACGCCCGCCACCATGTCGCCTTCGGCTACGGCGCCCACCAGTGTCTGGGCCAGTCGCTGGCCCGGGTGGAACTCCAGGTCGTGTTCAGCACCCTGTTCCGGCGCGTTCCCACGCTGGCCCTGGCCGTGGCGCGGCAGGACCTGGCGTTCAAACCCGACGCGGTCTTCTACGGCGTCCACGACCTGCCCGTCACCTGGTAGCACACGAAGGAGAACGCGGATGAAGGTCACCGTCGACCAGGGCGCCTGCGCCGGTGCCGAATCGGACCGGCCGCACTGGTGGACGGTGACCTTCACCACCCGGGTCAGGTGGACTTGGGCGTGGCGCGCATGCCGACGTACACGCAGGCGGAGCCGTTGGACAGGGTGGAGAAGACGACGGGCATGTAGTCCTCGCTGAAGGAGGGGCCGGCGCCTGAGGCGGCGAAGACCGTCTCGGTGACCGGCTCCAGGTCCATGTCCAGCGGCGGGGAGAGGTCCTTCATGCCGTCGACGAACTCGTAGCGCATGTGCGCGTTCCCGTGGTCGTCGCGGGTGACGGTGATGACGACGCCTTCCCGCCGGTACGTGCCCAGCAGCGGCGTGACGTCCACCGCCGGAGGCTGGGCGGGCGGGCCGAAGGGGGCGGGCATGGTGACGCCGGCGAGCTGGGCGAGGAGGTCACGGAACAGGTCGGCGTACAGCAGGCGGGCGCTGCCGCCGTTGGTCATCAGGGCCACGGCCACCCCCGCGTGCGGCACGACGCGCAGGTAGGCGTACTGGCCGATGGCGGCGCCGTCGTGGCCGTAGCCGGCGATGCCGTTCCAGTCGTACAGGGTCCAGCCCAGGCCCCACCCGTCGGCGCTGACCGTCCACTTGTCCGGCACGTCCACCTCGCGCCGCTGCATCTCCGCCACCGCCTGCGGCGACAGCACCTGCATGCCGCCCTCAAGGTGCATCCGGGCGAAGCGGGCCATGTCCCCGGCGGACACCAGGACCCGACCGGCCGGGCCGGACGAGCGGGGCATCATGTCCCAGACCGGGGCGGGGTCGGGGTCGGCGCCCGCCTCGCCCAGGTGGCTCATGGCCACGGGGAAGCGCAGGGCCTCCTCCGGCAGCGTCATCGACCGTTCGAGACCGAGCGGGGTGAACAGCAGGTCCTTCAGCGCCTGGTCCCAGGTGGTGCCGGTGACCACCTCGATGACGCGGCCGAGCACGATGTAGCCGAGGCCGCCGTAGGAGATCGCGGTGCCCGGCGGGCAGTCCAGCGCCACGTTCCTGGCCGCCTCGACGTACTTGGCCAGGCAGTCGTCGCCACGGCCTGAGTCGTGGTTGAAGTCGTTGGTCACCCCACCGGTGTGCGACAGCAACTGCCGGATGGTGATGGTCCTGGTGGCCTCGGGGTCGGGGGTGGCGAACTCCGGCAGGACATCGACCACCGGCGCGTCCAGGTCCAGCCTGCCCTCGTCGACCAGCCGCATCACCAGCGTGGCGGTGTAGATCTTGGCCACCGACCCCGAGTGGAAGATCGAGCCGTTGGTCACCTCGACCCCGGTGCCCCGGTGCAGGACGCCGCTGGCCAGCTCGTACACCCGCCCGCCGACCAGCACGGCCAGCGACGCGCCCGGCACGTGGTGGGCGGCGCGCAGTTCGTCCAGCCGCGCCTGCCAGCGGGCGAGCTCGAAGCGCGGGCCGTGGGAGCTGTCCGCTCCCCATGCGCCCGTGGCCGTCCAGTCGCCGTCAGTGTCCCAGGTGAGGTTGTCAGACATGTGGTTGTCTCCTTGATAGGTGCGGCTTGATAGGTCTTGATAGGTACGGTCAGTGGTTTCCGGCCGGGACGGGCTCGCTCGGCGTCTGGGCGGTGTCGTTCCTGCGGTCGCGGATGACCAGCAGAGCCAGTACGGCTGCCGCCAGGACGCCGGCCGCGCTGATGACGAAGGCGTCGGACATGGCGGCGGTGAAGGCGTCGCGGGCGGTCCTGGCGATGGTGGCGTCGCCGAGAGCGAGCGCGTCGCCGATGGACCGCCTGGCCGCAGCAGGTGCGGTGGCGGGGATCGCGCCGGTGTAGCCGCTGGACAGGATGCTGCCCAGCACGGCGATGCCGAGCGCGGCGCCTGCCTGCTGGATGGTGTCGTTCAGCGCGGAGCCGACACCGGCGTGCTCGGGCGGGACGGTGCCCATCAGGGCCGCGATGGCCGCGGGCATCGCCAGCCCGCCGCCGGCGCCCAGGACGAACAGCGCGACCGCGGTCATGACGAGCCCGGAGCCGGTGGACAGGGAGGCCAGCAGGCCGAACCCGGCGGCCATCACGACCAGCCCGGTCGCGATCATCGGGCGGTTGCCGATCTTCGCGCCGAGGGTGGCGCCGAGGCCGTTGCAGAGCAGCGAGGCCAGCGCCATGGGGATGAAGGCGAGGCCGGCCTGGGTGGGGGTGTAGCCGAGCACGTACTGCAGGTACTGGGTGAGCACCAGCAGCAGGCCGCCGTTGCCGATCTGGACCAGGGTGAGGGAGAAGCTGGCGCCGCTGAAGGTGCGGTTGCGGAAGAGGCCGAGCGGGACCATCGGATACGGCGTGCGCAGTTCCCAGACCACGAAGGCGGCGAGAGCGAGGACGGCCACGGCCAGCGCGGGCACGGACAGGCCGTGCGGCAGCTCGATGATCGTCCAGACCAGCGCGATCATGCCGACCGCCGACAGCACCGCGCCCAGCGGGTCGGGCCTGGTCTGCGGGCCCGTGGACTCGGGCATCAGGATGAGCGCGGCGATGATGGCCAGGACGGCGATGGGCACGTTGATCAGGAAGACGGCGCCCCACCAGAACCAGGCGATCAGCACACCGCCCAGGACGGGGCCACCGATCAGGCCGAGCATGGCGACCGCGCTCCAGGCGGCCATGGCCTTGCGGCGCTCCTCCTCGTCGAAGACGGTGATGAGGATGGACAGGGTGCT
This sequence comes from Nonomuraea antimicrobica, assembly GCF_039536965.1. Classification (NCBI taxonomy): domain Bacteria; kingdom Bacillati; phylum Actinomycetota; class Actinomycetes; order Streptosporangiales; family Streptosporangiaceae; genus Nonomuraea; species Nonomuraea antimicrobica. Next base: position 95,431 of record NZ_BAAAZP010000124.1, read on the forward strand.
CGGCATGATCAGCGCGCCGCCGACCCCCATCGCCGCGCGGGCGGCGATGAGCAGTTCCGGGCTGGTGGCGTAGGTGGCGGCCAGCGAGGCGACGCCGAACAACGCCAACCCGATGATCATGACTTTCCTGCGGCCGAACCGGTCGGACAGGCTGCCCGCGGTCAGCAGCAGCCCGGCGAAGACCAGGATGTAGGAGTCCAGGATCCACTGGATTTCCTGGGCGTCGGCGCCGAGGTCGGCGGCCAGCGGCGGGATCGCCACGGTGAGCACCATGTTGTCGATGACCAGCACCAACGTGCTCAGGCACAACACGACCAGGATCAGCCACCGCCGCGGATCACGCTGTGTCACTTCCATCGGACGTTCCCTTCACAGAGTGCGCATGACGTGCGCTCGATGTGAACACTGTACGCACGACGGCTCAGCGTGCGCAAGTCGGTCAGCCAAGGGCCCGCCCATGCCGTACGCTTGATGCGCACGGCGTACGCCAGGATGAGCGCGAAGTGACAGAGGAGCCCGCATGCCAGCCGACAAGCAGCCCATTCCCTCGGTGTGGGCCCGCCCGCGCCCGAAGCGAGAGCAACCGGCGCTGAGCCGGGACCGGATCGTGTCCGAGGCCATCCAGCTCCTGGACACCGAGGGCATCGAGGCCCTGAGCATGCGCAGCCTCGGCACCCGGCTCGGCGCCGGAGCCACCTCCCTCTACCGGCACGTGGCCAACAAGGACGAGCTGATCGAACTGGTCGTGGACGAGGTCTACGGCGAGATGCGGGTGCCCGACGCCGGCGACCCGGCGCACTGGCGGGCGGCCGTCACCGACGCCGCCCGCAGTCTGCGCTCGATGGTGCTGCGGCATCCCTGGATCGTCTCCGTGCTCGGCCAGGTCGGCCTCGCCTATCTCGGGCCGAACCTGATGCGTCAGTCGGAGCGCCTGCTCGCTTTGTTCCAAGCGGCGGGCTTCGCCCCCGGCGAGGCCGACCAAGCCATGAAGGCCCTCATCGCCTACGTCATCGGGATGACCACCAGCGAGGCGGCCTACCTGTCGATGCTGGCCCGGAGCGGCCAGAACGAGCAGGACTGGCTGGAGAGCCTGCGACCGGCCGCCGAACAGGCCGCGCGGGACCACCCGCTGGTGCGCCACGGATACACCGAACAACTCGTCAAGGAGCCGGCGCAGATCCGCGAGGAGACCTTCGACTACGGGGTCGAGCGCATCCTGGACGGCCTGGAGACCAGACTCAGCCCCAAGGCCGCCACCCGCTGAGCCGGGGTCGGTGCGTACCGGCCACGCGCACGCCGCACTCGTACCCGACGACGACGGCCTCGCCCAGGGACTGCCGGGCCCAGGGCCGCTTGCTTTTCGGCGCGGTCAGGAAGGAGTTCCACGCGACGCGGCCGCCAGCGAGGCGGGCAGCTCACCACCGCCGGCCATGTGCTCGATCAGTTCGAGTACGGCAGTGGAGCCGCCGTTCGCCTGGAGCCACTGGCTCGCCCGGCACGCGGCCTTGGCATACATGTCCTGGTCGGCTTTCGCCGAGCGCAGCCAGTCGTCGAGCGTTCGCGGCAGCGCCTCCTGGGTGGACACCCGGCATCGGTCGCCGGTCGTCTCGGGCTTCAGGTAGCGCGGGTCGCCGGAGACCACGACGGCCAGTCCTTCGTCGAACCACTGCGGGATTAGCCCCGCGCCGGACCCGAGGCGGGCGTGCAGCTCGACGTGTGACATCTCGTGTGAGGCGATCACCGGGTCGATGCCGTTCGGCGACAGCATGACCGCGCGGTTCAGCACGGCGATCCCGCGCTCTCGGCCGCCGCCGATCTTCTGGTAGCACGTGGCGGTCAGGCAGGCCAGGATGTCGGGGTGGCTCTGGCGTCCGCCGTAGAAGTCCGCCACCCGGCGGTTTGCCGCATCGACCGCCTCGGCGACCTGCCGCTCCCAGGCGGCCGACCGGCCGGGCTCCAGATACAGGCCGGGCCTGACCTGTTCCATGCCGTAGCAGCCGGGGCAGGTCGTGGCGGCGACCGACGGGAAGGCCACCGCGACACCGGCCACCGTGGCCCCGGCCAGCCCCACGACGACTGCCGCCAGCCACCGCCACGTCCTGCGCCTTCGACTCATCACACCGCTCCACAAGTTGATGTTTCGTACCATCCTGTCCCGCGGAACGGCCCGCTGAGCGCCGGCTACTTTGCGCAGGTCCTGGTCACCGGATGCGGGCGAGGTCGATCAGATAGAGCTGGTCCCCGAGCGGGTAGCTGAGGAGCCGGCCGGTCGGATCCGTGGTGGGGATCGGGATGGGCTGACCGTCCGCACGGATGCCCAGGTCGCCAGACGCGCCGGTGTCCAGGTCGTAGAGTCCCACGCCGGCGGGCATGCCGTCGCCGTACGCCGAGGGGTAGAAGCGGTCCTGGGTCGGCGGATTCATCATGGCCACCTGGCCGGCAACGGCCTTGTACCCGGAGCCGTCCCGGTGCCGGAAGAAACCCTCGCCCTGTGCGGTCCTGCCGAGGCAGATGGTCACGCCACAGATCCTGACGTTCTCGCCGGGTTGGGTGACGGAGGTCCGGGTCTCGCCGGTCTCCACGTTCTGGATCCGCGCGTACGCGGTGCCGTGCGGCTCACCGCCCTGGCCAGGGGTGCCGATCCACGGCCAGGCGAGCAGGTGCATCCCGGCGCCCTTCTCGACCGGCGTCACCGTGCCGCCCGCGAGGGGGACGGTGAAGACTCCGCCGGTGTAGAGCGAGAACACGATCTGGTCGCCGGCTATGGCCAACTCGTCGATCCCGCTGCCGTCGCCCTCCTTGATGCTCTGGCTGCCGACCAGCTTCGGCTCTCCGCCGCTCACGGGCACGGTCCACAGCTTGGCGACGCGCTCCTTCGTCCCGCTCCACCAGGCCACGTGTCCGTTCCCCACGGTGAACCCGCCGGCGAAACCATGCCCGCTCTCAGGTTCCGGCATGGTGGCGATCTCGCGGTGTACGCCCTTGTCCAGGTCGTAGGCGTACACGGCCTCCGCCGTGCCGGCGTCCGCCGTCGAAGCGACCATCATCGCCGTGCGGTCGTCGATCAACGCGGCCGCACGCCACGGCCGGTCGCCGGGTCCCTTCGCCGGGATCTTCTCCACGGCCTGCGGCCAGACCTCCTCCACGGGCGCGGCCGGCTTGGCGGAGAACGACTGCGCGGCGGGCACGGCGGTGGTGGTGTCGCCGCCGCGTACCACCGCGACCGTCCCGCCTGCGATCAGCACAACCGCCGCTGTGGCCAGCGCCACCCTGGTCCGCCGCCTCCTGCGCCGGTGGACCCGTTCGAGCCGTTCCGGGAGCAGGGCGGGCAGGCGGGGCGCCTGGTCCGCCGCCTGGCCGAACGTCCTGCGCAGCGTCTCCTCTACCTCGTTCATCGTAGGTTCCCCCTCGGCATCGGCTCGGTCGGGATGGCGGTACGGAGTTTGTCCAGCGCGCGGGCGGCCTGGCTGCGTACGGTACCGCTGGAGATCCCGAGCACGGCGGCGATCTCCGCGTCGGCGAGTTGCTCGTAGTACCGCAGCACCAGTACGGCGCGCTGCTTGCGCGGCAGGCCGGCCACCGCCTGCCACATGCGCTGCTCGTCGCCGTCGGGCACCTGGTCGTGGTGTTCGAGTTCCGGCAGGTCCCAGACGAGTCGCTCGCGCCTGCGCAGCCGCCAGGCGGCGATGTGCAACCTGGCCATCGTGGTGCGCGCGTAACTCTCGGCGTTCTCCTTTCGCCGTAGCCGGGGCCAGGCGGCGCGTAACTTCAGCAACGCCTCCTGCACCAGGTCGGCCGCGTCGTGCGGATTGCCGGCCAGCACGTAGCCGTAGCGCAGTAGCGCGTCACCGCGTTCGGCGACGAACTCCGCGAAATGCGGATCAGGTTCCAACACTCCTCGCCCTTCGTCGTTCCTTCACGTCCCAGAGGAGCGAGGTGCGTAAATCGTTGCATGAGCGGCTCCGGCCGCGAGGTCAGCTCACCCGTGCCTGACACGCTACGGAGGGTGAGCGTGTCGTGCCCAGCGAGGACCAGGTCGCCCGCCCCGCCGATGAGTTTCCGCACGGTACGTCGTCTCAACCGGTGTGGGTCGACAGCCGACTCAGAACAGAGGGAGGACCGGAATGGCCGAGCTGATCTACGCCGCGATCGCGTCGCTCGACGGCTACATCGCCGACGACAAGGGGCGCTTCGACTGGGCCATGCCCGACGAGGAGGTGCACGCCTTCATCAACGACCTGGAGCGTCCGGTCGGCACCTACCTCTACGGGCGCGGGATGTACGAGACCATGGCTGGCTGGGAGACCATGGACACCGGTCCGGAGCAGTCCGCCATCATGCGCGACTTCGCCCTGCTGTGGCGGGCCGCGGACAAGGTGGTGTTCTCCCGGACGCTGCCGGAGGTGTCCACCGCCAGGACACGCCTCGAACGGCACTTCCGCCCCGACGCGATCAGGGAGCTGAAGGCGACGGCGGACCGCGCCATCTCCGTCAGCGGGCCCCACCTCGCCGTCCACGCGATGAACGCCGGCCTCGTGGACGAGTGCCATGTGTTCGTCGTGCCCGCCGTGGTGGGCGGCGGCAACCGGCTATTCCAGGACGGCGTCCGACTCACGCTGGACCTGCTGGAGGAGCACCGGTTCGGCGGCGGGATGGTCTACCTGCGGTACCGCGTCGGTGGCTGACCGCGGCGCGGGGCGGCGGCAGGCCGTACCGTTTCGAGAGGGACCGGTGAGACGAGGAAGGGAGCGGCCGGTGGGCGCGGATGACGACGCGCGGGTCGTCGCCGCCGCACGGGCCGGAGACGAGGCCGCGTTCGCCAGGCTTGTCCTGGGCCATCGGACCGAGCTGCGGGTGCACTGCTACCGGATGCTGGGCTCGCTCGACGAGGCGGAGGATCTGGTTCAGGAGACGTTCCTGCGCGCGTGGAACGGCCTGGGCGGATTCGAGGGGCGCTCCACGGCGCGCGCCTGGCTGTACCGGATCGCGACCAACGCCTGCCTCGACTTCCTCCGCCGCCGGAAGCGCCGGGTTCTCCCCCACCACCTGGCCGGGCCGTCCGACCCGAGCACCGGGTTGCCGCCCCGCGACGACATCCCCTGGCTGCAGCCGTTCCCAGACCGGCTGCTGGAGCCGGACGCGCCCGGCGGCGCCGAACCCGGCGCGGCGGCCGTCGCGAAGGAGACGGTCGAGCTGGCGTTCCTGGCCGCGATCCAGCATCTGCCGCCGCGCCAGCGCGCGGTGCTGATCCTCCGCGACGTGCTCGACTGGCCGGCCAAGGACACCGCGGCGCTGCTGGAGTGCAGCGTGGCGTCGGTCAACAGCGCGTCGCAGCGGGCCAGGGCGACGATGCGCAAGCACCTTCCCGAGCGCCGCCTCGACTGGGCGCCGACGGAGACCACCGAACGGGAGCGGGCCGTGCTGCGGCGGTACATGGACGCGATGGGACGCGCCGACCTCGCCGCGGTCGCCGAACTGCTGGCCGAGGACGTGCGGACGATGATGCCGCCCTGGCCGATGTGGTTCCGCGGACGCGACTCGGTCGTGGCGGCACTGGCGGCGAGCTGGGACGCCCCGTCGCCCGGCTTCGTGGGCCGGTTCCTGATGGTCCCCACGGCGGCCAACCGGCAGCCGGCCGTGGCCACCTACGTGCGGACCGGCGACTGCGGGCCGTACCGCGCCTTCGCGATCTCCGTACTGCGGATCGAGGACGACCTGGTCGCGGAGGCCACCGCCTTCCACGACCTGGGCCTGTTCCCCGTGTTCGCCCTGCCCATGACGTTGCCGCCGACCCGCTGACGGCGCCGCTACTCCAGCACCGCGCGGAAGGTCGCCGGTGCCGGTGTCGCCGCTGCCGTCGAGGCAGGTGGTGGTGTCGAAGCCTGGGCCGGTTACCTGTCCGCGAAGGCCCTGCCGGCGCTGATGATCCCCGTCAGCGCCGATCGTACGTCGTGCAGTTCGGCGATCTGAGTGTCGATGCGCCGCCGTTCCCGCTCGAACTCGGCGATGAGGTCCTCGCATCCCGGCGCGAGAAACTCTCCGTCGTTGACCATGCAGGGCAGCATCTCACTGACCATGTCGGTGTTGAGGCCCGCCGCGAGCAGGATCCGGATGCGCCGCACCGTTTCAACGTGTTCGTCGGTGTAGTCGCGGTATCCGCCGGACGTCCGCCCGGGAGTCAACAGCCCCTTCTCCTCGTAATAGCGCAGCGCGCGAGGGCTCACCCCTGCGCGCCGTGCCAGAGCACCGATCTGCACCTGTCGCCGCCTCTCAGGCTTGACCTTCACGTCAACGTGAACCTTTAGCGTAACGGACACGCGCCGGGACCCCGGCGTCCCCCGAACGACGGGAGAACACAACAGTGACCAAGCAGCTCTCGCCCGCGCCGGTGACCGTGCTGGGGCTAGGGCCCATGGGACGCGCCATCGCCGCGGCGTTCCTCGTCGCCGGTCACCCGACCACGGTGTGGAACCGGACCGCCGGCAAAGCCGACGAGCTTCTCGCCCGTGGCGCCGTCTGGGCCGACAGTCCGTTGGCCGCGCTCGACGCCGCCGAGGTGGTCATCGTCTGCGTCATCGACGCGAACGCGGTGGACGCCATCCTCGACCGGGCGCTGGCGGAGTCGGGTCGGTCACGGCTGCCCGCCACCACGCTGGTGAATCTCACCTCCGAAGGGCCGGGACGCACGCGCGAGCTGGCCGCCAGGGCGGACGAGCTGGGCGTGCCCTACCTCGACGGCTCGATCATGACTCCGGCGGCGGCCATCGGTACGGAGGCGACCCGCGTTCTCTACAGCGGGCCCGTCGCCCTCTTCGAGCGCCACCGCCGCACGCTGGCGGCGCTGGGCGGCGCGGCGGTCCATCTCGGGGACGACCCCGGGAGGGCGGCGAGCTTCGACGTCGCTCTGCTGAACCTGTTCTGGACGTCGATCGCCGGTCTGATGCACTCCTTCGCGCTCGCGGCGCGGCAGAACGTGCCCGCCACCGCGCTGGCGCCACACGCCCAGCAGATGGCGGAACTGGTCGCCAACCTGCTCCCAGGACTCGCGGCCGATATCGACGCCGGGCGTTTCTCAGGGGCGGAGTCGGCCTCGCTGACCTCGGTCACCGCGAGCCTGGACCATATCGTTCACGCGTTGGAGGAGGCCGGGATCTCCCCGGCGGTCACCCTGGCCGCCAAGAACGCCGTCGACGCCGCGGTGTCGGCCGGCCACGGAGGCGACTCCGCCACCCGCCTCGCCGAGTTCCTCAGCCGCGACCACACGGACGGAGGGCCCGCAGCCACCACACACGACGGCTGATCGGCCCGGTCGATCGGCACACACCTCCATACCGAGCTGATCACCTCAGCGTGGTGGGGGTGTCCAGGCGAGGACCAGGTCGAGCAGCCCGGGGAAGCGGGCGTCGAGGTCGGCCCGTCGTACGTGACCGCGGCGTTCCAGGCCGTACTGGTCGCCGCCGTGCCCACCGGATCCGTCCCGGCCCTGGTCGCCGCCGCGCTGCTGACCGGCGCCGGGCAGGGTATGGGCCAGCTCGGCGGGCTGTCCTTGCTGAACTCCAGCGTCCCTCCCGAACGGCCGGCCGAGGCGAACGCGGCACTCGACGTGGGCGGTTACCTGCTCGCCGGTGTCCTGCCGGTCAGCGCCGGCTACCTCAGCGACGCCATCGGCCTGACCGGCGCCGCCACCGTCTTCGCCGTCACGCTGACCGTCCTGGCCGTCGCAGGCGGCGGCGTCGTCCTCACCGCTCGCAGATGACTTGCGTCTAAAGGTGATTCAGAAGCATCCGCGGGTCGCACCTATGAGCCGTCGGCGGTGGTGTCGAGCGCGGTGCCCACCTGGTCGGCGAGGGTGACCGCGACCAGGCGGGCCTGTAGGGTCGGGATGGTCCCTGGCGTTGGATCGAGCATGAACCGGCCGTAGAAACGTCCGTTGCCGAACGTGCGTAGCTCGACTTCCTCACCGGGCAGGCCCAGGCGGTCGACGTTCCAGCGTTTGCGGCCCCAGACCACGGTGCCGTCCTGTTCGAGGCGCGGTGGATGGCCGGTCAGGTTTCCGTACTCGAAGCGGCATCCGCGCAGGTTCAGCAGTCGGGTGAGCTGGACCGTCACGTGATCGACCACCGTGTCGGGCGACCTGGCGGTCTGGGCCAGCGTGGCGGTGTCGTGGATCTGTTCCAGGTAGACGGCATCCCTGATGGCGACGACCTGGAGTTGCCGGGCGCGCGCGGCCAGTTGTGAGACCGCCAGGCCGACGACGAGCAGCAGGACGTCGGTCTCGATGTCCGCGGATTTGGAGATGGCGAAGCGCTGGTAGGGCTCGGTGAAGAAGAAGTCGAACCACACGGCGGCCGAAATCGCCGACAGAGCGCCGGCCAGGCGGTTCCCGGCGGAGGCGACCGCCACCACGATCACGACCAGGATCAGGGCGACGCTCGTGTTCGACAGGCTGTCGCGAAGCGGCAGAAGCGCTGCCGCGACGGCCGGCGGCGCCACCAGCGCGGCCACGAGTGCGATGCGATCTCTGTCCAGATAGCGGGCCACCGCTGCCGCGCCTCCCGCCCTTCACGTCATATTTGCCGAGGTCAACGCCCTACTCCTACCCAGCCGTACGCGATCGGCCACACCCCGCACATGCGCCGATCGAGGAGTGGTCGCTGGACGGCACGGCTCGATCGCGAGGCCGTGGCACCCCCTGGGATTCGGTCAGATACGACTCCCCTTCGCGGCGGCTCATCGCCTATCGCATGACACCGGTCGCGCCTTTTGTCATTTGGCGACAAACAGGAAGTAATAATCTGCGCCGGGATCAAGTGGAATGGGATCGGCGACGCTTCGCGGGTACAGATCCAACGTCGCCCAGGTTCGAACAGCGGGAGCCGGCCCTGCCGGCCGGCAGAAGAGAGAGGTGGGTCGCAAATTGATTCTTCCCACTGTCGGACACGTCGGTCTGACCACCGGCATTCGGCGGCTGATGCTGGTCACGCTTGCGACCGTACTTGTGGCGATCGTCGTGCTGTCGGCGGCGGATTCGAATGCGCTGGCGGCGGTCCGGCAAGGCTCCCGGACGATCGCGGTCTCCGACGATGGCGGCCCTCTCGTCTGGGGAGACGGAAAGCACAACAAGAATTATGTGGCGGTGAAGAGCCCCACCATCATGAACGGCGCCCAGGATATATCGGTCTCCATCACCGAGAAGACCAAAACCCAGTCCGGCTTCTGCAAGAGAAGAGCCTGGACCTGCCGGATCTCGCAGTGGATGGGCTACTGACGCTCGTGGCCCGACTTGCCCGCATCGCGTCTCTCGCGGCAATGGTTCGGTAATAATTCGATCCTGGAGTGCCGAGATCGCGATGAGCGAGTCGATGGCCATTATGTTGACAAGTGACTCCGTACCGATCGAGGGGCGTCCCTGTCATTGATGCTCCTCCGATGAGTAGAGAGTGACAAAGGATGACTTGTCGGCATCATGGCGGCAGGCTCGGCTCCAAGAGCTTTGCCGTTCCCTTTCTGGTGCTCGCATCCGCTTCGGCGATATCCATCGGGTGCATCCCACCGCTCTCGGCGGAGGCGGCCACGTCGAGAGTGCAACCGGGGCCCACGGCGAGGAGCCTCGACGCCGATCCCGAGCCTGATGGGGAGTCCGGCAGTTCCCAGAACGGTGCCGTCAACAGCAAGACGATCTCCGTGGAAAGCCCCACGAACAACAACGGCTTCCAGCACACGTCGACCAGCACCCCGGGCGGGTCGACCAGCATCCAGAACGCCCTCTGCAGGCGCACCCCGGTCTGCAACATAACCCAGAAGGTCATCGTGGTCTCTCCCGGGAAGGCGAAGGACCCGACGACGGAGAGCACCAGCACGCCACAAGAGGCCGACGCCCTGGCGTCGGGAGACGCCGAAACATCCACTCCAGAAAAGGCCGCGTCCGCTCGCGAAGAGGATGAGATCCTCTCTTGGGAGGATGCCATTTCGCCTGCCCTCGAAATGGACCGGCTGCTTCGGGTGATCGAGGACGGGGCGCTGGCGCACCGAAAGTAACTGCGCCCAGCCTGGACGATTTCATCTTCGCAACCGACCGATCACTTCGAACTCCGGCGAAGAACCAGTTCGTCCAGCCCTCCTGGCCTGAGACCCTCTGACAGCCCACTGCCGGACAAGCTCAACGCCGTCCAAGTAGACGCTCGTGCGGGCATCATCCAATCGGATGATGCCGGGCATCCAACCTGTCCGGGGCCTCAGTGGTAGGCGACAGGCTGGTCCGGGTCAGTTCAGGCGGGTGCGCCGTTCAGGATCTCGACCTCGCCCGTGTCCAGGGAGTAGTACGCGCTGACCACGGCCAGGGCTCCCTTGGTCACCAGCGGTGCGAGGTCCTGATTGCCGCGCAGGGCGTCCGCGGTCAGCTTCACCTGGGCTTTGGCCATCGCCTCTGCGGGGTCGGCGGGACTCTCCCGTACGGCCTGTTCGTACGCCGGACGCAGAGCCTCCGTGATCGCCTGGAGGTTGCCCGGCAGCGGCTCGCCTTCCCGCAGGGCCTTGTACACGGCGGAAACCGCGCCGCACCGCTGGTGGCCAAGAACGACGATCAACGGGGTTCCGCTGGTCATCGGCCCGTACTCGATGGAGCCGGTGATCACGGGCCCCACCGCCGCCCCGCCGCTGCGCATGACGTACAGATCGCCCAGGCCGGTGTCGAAGACGAGCTCGGGTGGCACCCGGGAGTCGATGCATGACAGCACCGCTCCATAGGGCTGCTGGCTGGTGGCCAGCAACTGACGGCGGGTGGGATCGCGATCCGGATGCCGGAGCGCGTTGGTCACCCAGCGTCCGTTGCCCGCCATCAGCCGTTCGTATGCAGCCTTCGGCGTGCCGGGAGACGGCCCCACGGAAGGTGTTGACCCCGCCCTGCGCGTCTCCTTGATCGCCCCGGCCGAGGAGCAGCCGACCAAGCAGGCCGCTGCCAGGGACGCAGTCCCGGTGAGCAGCGTTCGCCGCCCCGGACCATCAGCTTGAACGCTCATGACCTGCCGTCTCCAAGGGTCGCGCTGACGGCATGCGAGCCGCCAGAGGGCTGGAAGGGCCAAGCCGCAGCTCACCGGCCATCAGGCCGCCGAACGGGGCGAAGTTCAGCACACGATGAATGGCAACCGTGCGTAAGGTTAATGCAACGCTACGTATTCGATCAAGTCCTTTCCCCACTCCAGGCAACGTCTGGCAGCCAGACCTTCCGAGGCGTCCCGGTTGATCACGGTCCGGTGTGATGTGTCGGCTCGCCGAGATCAAGCTCAGGTAGCCTGACCACGCTAAATCCGCTTTACCCGTCCAAACGGGGTAAGCCCGCTGTCGTCAATGTGTGAAGGTGACACCGATGTTGGACTACGGCCTTGACGTGTCCGGTGTAGAGCGCGAACTTGCTCTGCCCGACCTGGTGGCCGAAGGGGATGAGCTCGACGCGCTGGTATCAGCGCAGGCCGATTGGTCGAAGCCCACGCCGGCAGCGGGGTGGACGATCGCCCACCAGATCGCTCACCTTGCCTCGGCTGACGCGAACGTTCTCATCGCCATACGGACTCCGGAGGCGTTCGACGCCGTGCTGACGCAGGCGGAGGCCGAAGGCAGCCAATACGCCGATCTCGACGCCGCCGCGGGGGCAGCCAAACCGCGATCGGCGCTGCTGGAACAGTGGCGCGCCGGTCGAGCCGAGGTGGCGGCGGAGCTGCGTGACGTTCCACTGGACCAGGGGTTTCCGTGGTACGGCTCTCAGTTGACCGCAGCGCTCATGGTGCCGCTTCGACTGATGGAAACGTGGGCTCACGGGCAGGACGTTTTCGATGCACTGGGTGTCTCACGCCATCCGACGGGTCGGCTCCAGCATGTGGCCTCGCTCGGAGTCATCGGACGAGAGCTGTCGTTCTATGCCGCCCAATTGCCTGCTCCGGCAGAGCCGTTCCGTGTCGAGCTGACTGGTCCCGACGGGCAATCCTGGGTCTGGGGCCAGGAAGATGCCGCGCAACGGGTTCAGGGCAGCGCCCTCGACTTCTGCCTTCGAGTCACCCAACGCAGGTCCCGCGCCGAGACCGACCTCACGGCAGTCGGCGAGGACGCGGACAGGTGGCTGGACATCGCTCGCGTTTTCCTCTGATGGGGCAAGGAGCAGGTGGGTGTGCTCCGCGCGGGCATGGTCATGCGCCCGTGGTGACGGGCATGGCCGCAGGCCGGTAGACCAGGCCGTCGGTCCAGGTCACCGCTTCGGGTGAGACTGCCAGCCGAAGGGTGGGCCGTTGGATCGCCAGTGCTCTGATCGCCTCGGTGAGCTCGACCCTGGCAAGGCTGGCCGCCAGGCACCGGTGTGCTCCGTAACCGAAGGCCAGATGCGGGTTGGGCGGCTGGTCGGTGAACCGGTGAATGTCGAAGCGGCCGGGGTCGGGGAACGCCCTTGGGTCGTGGTTGGCCGCGTTCAGGTTCGGCATGACGACCGTCCCGGCGGGCAGCGAGCCGCTGGGCAGGTCGGTGTCCTTGGTCATCCGGCGCATGAAGGCGCTGGCGGGTGGCCCGTCGAAGCGCAGGATCTCCTCGATCGCCGTGGGCGCCAGGTCCGGGTCAGCGGCCAGTTCGGCCCACTGGGCGGGATGCAGGAGCAGCCGGAAGACACCGCGGGCGATCATCGAGGCCGTCGTCTCGAAGCCGGCCGTGATGAGCGCGAACACGGTCTGGACCAGTTCGCCCTCGGACAGCCGGTCCTGCTCGTCCCTGGCCTGGATCAGCAGGTCGATCAGGTCCTCGCCCGGCTTCGCGCGGTGCTGGGCGACCAACTCGGCGGCATAGGCCAGGAACTCGGCCTGGCCCTGGTAGCGGGCCTCCGCGGTCGTCGTGGACGTGCTCAGGAACATGTCCGCCCAGCGGACGAAGCGGCCGTAGTCGTCTGTCGGCACGCCGAGCATCTCGCAGATGACGTGGCTGGGTAGGCGCAGCGCGTACCCCTGGACCAGGTCGAAATCGTCGCCGAGTCCGTCGAGGAGGTCTCGGGCGATCTCCGCGACGCGGGGGCGCCACGGCTCTGTCCGGCGTGGGGTGAAGGTGCCGTGCATGATCCGGCGGTAGCGCGTGTGCTCCGGCGGGTCCTGGTTGACCAGCGCGTCCGGGTCGTCGTCGATGCCGACGCCGCTCACCAGCCGCGGCAACCCCGGCAGGCGCAGGTTACGGCTGGAGGCGGGCGAGCCCAGCACGGCGCGGACGTCCTCGTACCTGACGACCAGTGGGACGCGGTCGCCGCTGGGCATGGTCGCCGGTGCCAGCGGCGCCGACTCGTGTCTGCGGGCGAACTCCGGGGGCGGGGCGGCAAGCGGACCGGGCACGATCTCCGGATATGTCCCGTTCGCGTCCAGTTCGGAGGTCATCGCAACCCCTTCCGGTCGGGGGCGCCCGGGAGACGGCCCACGCGCAACGTACGAAATCGCGGGTCCTCGGTCAACAGCCGGATACAGCGCGAGGCAGGCCGCACAGTTCGGCTGCCGTGTGCCAGAGTGCGTTCTCCCGGCGGCGGTCGTAGGACTCGGACGCGGAGTCGAGAGTTGCGCCACGGCTGATGTAGCTGCCGCGGCACGGGTGACCTGGCGGCCGCGGTCGTCGGCGACACCACGTTGCCCGTCACCTGGTGACGTGCCCGCAGATCACCGCGCCATCCCGAGTTAAGCGGGAGTTCCGCCCGAATGGATCTAGAGTTCGTGGCCGTCACCTAGCGTCGAACCTCGCTGATCGCATTCGCCGTACGGCTTGCCGGGCGGGCTGTGAGGGGGCTATCGATGACCGAGGAAACGCGGACTTCAACGGGGCCGATGTTCACGCGACGCCGCCTGCTCGGGGCGGGCGCGGCCGCAGGCGGCGCGGCGTTGGGGATGCTGGCGCCCAATCTCCAGAAGGCACTGGCCTCCCCTCCGTCCGGCAAGCGTCCGTCGCTGAACGACATCGAGCATGTCGTGCTCCTCATGCAGGAGAACCGGAGTTTCGATCACTACTTCGGGACCATGTCGGGTGTGGCGGGTTTCTCGGATCCGGACGCGATCCGGTTGCCGACGGGCCGCAGCGTGTTCTACCAGCCCACGGACGAGAACCCCGACGGTTACGTGCTTCCGTTCCACCTCGACAGCCGCAAGACGGCGGCGCAGGGGATGCCGACGGCCGGTGACTACGCCTGGGACCCGTCCCACATGGCGTGGAACGGCGGCAAGATGGACATGTGGCTGCCCGCCAGCTACCGCTACATCAAGGGCGACCAGTCGCGCATCCCGCTGCTCATGGGGTACTTCGACGAGCAGGACCTGCCGTTCCACCGGGCGCTGGCCGACGCGTTCACCATCTGCGACCACTACTTCTGTTCGGTGCTCGGGTCCACCACCCCGAACCGGCTCATGTGGGAGACCGGCACGATCGACCCCAACGGAGTCGCCGGCGGCCCCATTCTCATCAACAACATGAAGATCAACACCTGGCGGACCTACGCGGAGGACCTCACCGACGCCGGAGTGAGCTGGAAGTTCTATTGGGAGCAGGGGGGAATGCGGAGCCAGACCTACCCGTATTTCCCGGCGTACCGGGACGCGCCGGAGACCTCGCCCCTGTACACGAACACCCGGGCGCCCTCCGCTCCCGGCCAGTTCGAGTACGACGCGCTCAACGACCGGCTGCCGACCGTGAGCTGGCTGTTCCCTCCGAGCGGAGCGAACGAGCACCCCAATCAGTCGATGCCCGCCGCCGGAGCGCAGTACATCGCCTCGAAGATCGACGCGATCGCCGCGAACCCGGACGTGTGGGCCAAGACTGTGTTCATCCTGGTCTGGGATGAGAACGGCGGCATGTTCGACCACGTCCCGCCGCCGACCCCGCCGGCCGGCACGCCCGACGAGTTCGTGACCGCCACCTCCCCGGGCGGCGTCAACGGCGGCGGACTTCCCGTCGGCGCGGGCTTCCGCGTTGGCTGCATCATCGTCTCGCCGTGGACGGCCGGGGGCTGGGTGTGTAGCGAGCCGTTCGAGCACACCTCGAACCTGCGGTTCCTGGAGCGGGTGACGGGCGTGGAGTGCTCCACCATCAGCGCCTGGCGGAGGGAGACCTTCGGCGACCTCACCTCGGCCTTCCGCTTCCGCGGCAAACCGGCGGGCCCGCCCACGATGCCCAGCACGGCCGGGAACCTGGCGCTGGCCCAGTACGAGGTGGCGCACCTGCCTGCACCGGTCCCCCCGACCGGCCCGCAGGTCCCCCCGGCCCAGGCCCCGGGGCGCCGGCCCGTCGTTCCGCCCCGCCACGGCGACTGACGCCGGCCGAATGCGGCGGTCACGATTCCTCCGCGCGTCCCGTGGGTAACGCTCCGGCGAGCCAGAGCCGCTGTCGCCGGCGGGAGGCACGGTAGCCGGTTACGGGGGTCAGTCTGCCGTAGTACAGTCCCGGCTCGTGATCAATGCTTCGCGCCGCGCTGCTGCCATAGGCAGGTTCACCGGCAGGGAGCTCGACGGTGAATGGCTCAACGGCCGGCACACCAGATGTGTCATTCCCGTTCCGGCGGAGCCGGGCGCGTAAGGAATGAAACGACGCCTGCTGGTGTGCTGGACGGGTGCCGTTCTGCTGTCACTCCTTCCGCACTGGCAGTTGCTGGATGCGGACTCCGGCCTCCAGATCTGCGCCTACCCGGACACCGAAGGCGACCATGGCCTGCTGGGTTTGGGCTTCGCCGGCATGGCCACGCTCCTGCCTGTCGCCCTACTGTCCTTCGGGCTCGCAGGGGCTCACATTCGTGCTTCCGCTCTACGCGGGCATAGCCGTAGTTCTTGTCGTTGCCGGTCGAGAATGACGCCATGGGGTTCCGGGGCTCCGCATCTCATCGGCATCGAGCCGATCCACTACCGCCTCCGGTCGGTCGGCCCGTGGCCAGTCTCCGTCAGCTACGCGATCAGGGCCAGAGCCGCCGACGGGACCAGGCAGGTCCGGTGCGCTGGTACTGCAGGCGAGTGTGACGGCGGTCGTGATCGGCCTGCCAGAACTCGACTTCCTGGGCCGTGACGGCGTACAGGGTCCAGGCCGGGGCGATCAGGCCGGGGTCGGCGGTGATTCTCGCCTGAGCCTGCTCGAAAGCGTCGTCGAGATCGGCCGGGTCGTCGAGGATCTCGGACTGGCGGCCGATGAGCGCCTCGGCGCGCGAGCCCACCGGGCGAGCCAGGAAGTCGGCGGCGCCGGCCGCCGCGCCGATGGGTGCGGCGGCTCCGCGGATGCGGATCTGACGGCCCACCTGGGGCCAGTAGAACGTCAGGGCAGCGTTCGGGTTGGCGGCCAGTTGGCGGCCCTTGGCGCTGGTCGCCGACGATGCGAAGTGCCAACTGCCCGTCTCGTCGACGTCCTTGCAGATGAGGACGCGCGAGGCCGGTCGGCCGTCCGCGTCGGTCGTCGAGACGGTCATGGAGTGCGGCGCAGGAACCTTCTCGTCTATGGCCTCCCGCAACCACTGGACGAACAGGGTGACCGGGTCGTCCGGTGCCGCTGAGGCATCGAATCGGGACAGTTGCTCGGGGAAGACCGGAAGGGACCTGAACAGGTCTCGCAAGCTCTCCGCCATCAGGCCGATTTCTCCTTGTCGAACTTGTCGAACTTGCCGAACTTGTCGAACTTGTCGAACTTATCGAACGTGCGCCGGCGCAACCTGCCAGAGGCGAACGGACTGACGGAGCTATCGACCACCTGACCATCATCCCGGAGCTCAATCGCCGATGTTCTCCGGCCCCCTCACCACCGCCCGGCCCGTCAGGTGACCGTCGTCTATCGGGCCGAAGTGGACACCGGATCGCGGCTCCGTCACGGCGACCGCCATCAGCGGAGACCTCGTCGAGGTGGCGACCCGGGGTCGTCGTCCTCCCCCGCGCCGGTCGCCCGTCCGGGGCTCCGGTGCTCGTCCAGGACGAACAGGCCCAGCGCCACGAGCAGCACGCCGGCCGCCACCCAGATCGTACGCGGCCCCGCGTGCAGCACCAGCCAGCCGCCGGCCACTCCACCGGCCAGGAAGCCGACGATGATCACGGCGAAGTGCCGCGCCTTGCGGCCGGCCTCCCGGTCGCGGTCCACGACGGCCAGATAGAGCGCCTGCGACGCCGAACGGATGTTGCCGGTCATCATCGTGGTGTTGTACGACCAGGTGACCAGCGTACGGAAGGTGGACACCTGGATCGACGCCACGAAGGCGATGACCATCACCTTCGCGACGTCCGGCACACCCGCCGACAGGAGGCCGACCACGACCAGCACCGCGATCTCCACCACCAGCGCGGCCCTGGCCGGCCGCCTGACCACGGCCGCGACTCGCGGGCGGCGGAGCGTCTCCGCCACCGCCACCCCGGCCACGAACGCGACGATCGGCGGGACGTGCCCGGCCGCCTGCGCCCAGTGCCCGCGCGCGGCCTCGACGCCGAGCAGCACGACGTTGCCGGTCTGGGCGTTGGCGAACACGCCGCCCAGTCCCATCACGGAGTAACCGTCGAGGAACCCGCCCACGACCGCGAGCAGCACGCCGAGTTCGACCGACACCATGGTCGGCCGCCGTGGCGTGGTGTCCTCGGTCGCAGGTCGCACACCGGTCCCCTACCCAGCGAGGAGCGACCGCCGCACGACCGTCCCCGGCCCTGCCGGTGTGAGGGCAGCGTTACTGCCGGGGAACTGCCGGGACACGTGGGAGCAACAAATCGAGGCTACTTATCTGTCAATCGACAGAAATTGCCCCGGGGAGAGCCCATGACGCCTTCACCCTCCGCCGACGAGAGCGTTCTCGAAAGGTTCGGCTACCGGCAGGAACTGCACCGCAGCATGGGCCGCTACGCCTCGTTCGCGGCCGGTTTCTCCTTCATCTCGGTCCTCACCACGGTCTTCCAGTTCTTCGGTCTCGGCTTCTCCTTCGGCGGTCCCGCGTTCTTCTGGACCTGGCCTCTGGTGCTGGCCGGGCAGCTCATGGTCGCGCTCTGCTTCGCGGAGCTGGCCGCGCGCTATCCGATCTCGGGGGCGATCTACCAGTGGTCCAGCCGCATGGGCAACGCGACGTTCGGCTGGTTCGCGGGCTGGATCATGGTGCTCGGCCAGGTCGTGGTGATCGCCGCCGCGGCGCTGGCCCTCCAGGTCGTGCTCCCGGCCATCTGGCCGGGCTTCCAGCTCATCGGCACCGACCCCTCTCCGGTGTCGGCGGACGGCGCGGCCAACGCCGCGTTGTTCGGTGTGATCCTGCTCGCCGCCACCACCACGGTCAACCTGCTCGACAACAAGATCATGGCCCGGATCAACGTCATCGGCGTCACCGCCGAGATCATCGGCGCGGTCCTCATCGTCGTCCTGCTGCTCACCCACGCCGACCGCGAGCCCACCATCACCTTCGAGACGGGCCTGCCAGGCAGCGCCTTCGCCGCCCTGCTGGTGGCGGCCTTCGCCGCGTCGTACGTACTGATCGGGTTCGACAGCGCGGGCGAGTTGAGCGAGGAGACGCGCAAGGCGTCCGCGGTCGCGCCACGCACGATCATCAGCGCGCTGGGCGTGGCGGGGCTGCTCGCCTGCCTGATCGTCTTCGCCGCGTTGCTGGCCGCGCCCAGCCTCACCGACGGCCGCCTGGCCGCCGAAGGACTCTCCTACGTGCTGACCAGCACCCTCGGCGACGGCGTGGGCAAGCTGCTGCTGGCCGACGTCGTCGTGGCGATCTGCGTGGCGACGCTGGCGATCCAGACCTCCGCGACCCGCATGCTCTTCTCGATGGCACGCGACGGCGTCCTGCCCTTCGCCTCGCGTCTGGCCCGGGTCTCGCCCCGCACCGGCATGCCGACCGGCCCCGCTCTGGTGACCGGGGTCCTGGCGGCCCTCATCGTGGCGATCAACTTCGTCTCGCCCGATGCCTTCCTGGCGATCGGCACCACCTGCATCGTGGCCCTGTACCTCGCCTACGCGATGGTGACCGGGCCGCTGCTGTGGCAGCGGCTGCGCGGGTCGTGGCAGGGCGGGGCCCCGGAGGGTACGGACGAGAGCGGCAGGCCGCTGTTCTCCCTGGGCCGTTGGGGGTTGCCGGTCAACGTGCTGGCCGTGGTCTACGGGGTCGGCATGGCCGTCAACCTGGCCTGGCCACGAGCCGAGGTGTACGCGCCCGCCAGCGGAGAGTGGTATTTCCAGTGGTTCACGGTGTTGTTCCTGGCCGCCGCGGTGGGCGCGGGCGTGCTCTACCGGTGGTCAGCCGCCAGGAAGCAGCGCGCGGCCCAGCTCCCGCAGGTGGGCGAGGTCACCCTCACCGACGCCGCCAACGCGTAGCGCGGCGTCCGCCACCGCCTCCGCCATCGCCTCCACCGCGAGGGCGGAGGCGTTCCTGCGGATGAGGATGACGCTCTCCACCACGGAATAGACCAGCTCCGCGCGCAGGTCGCGCTCGGTCTGCGGCAGCCCGGCGACGATCGGCGCGAGCAGACCGGCATAGGCCGCCTTGAGCGCGGTCCGCAGTTCCTGGAAGTCGAGGAACCGGTCGGCTTCCGGCAGCAGGTACAGGGCGCCCAGATTGTGCTCGCCCGAGCACAGAAGGGCCGCGTCGCGGTGCGCCAGCGCCCACAGCCGCGCCCCGGCGGGCGAGTCGGAGGCGGCGAGCAGGCGCGCGGCCTCCAGCGACGGCCGCACCGTGCTCGCCAGCAACTCGGCGAGCAGCTCTTCCTTGCCCTTGAAGTAGTGGTACATGGTCGCCTGCCGGATCCCGGCACGCTCGGCGACCTCCCGGGTGGTGGTGGCGCTGTAACCGTTGACCGTGAACAGCTCCGCCGCCGCCGCGAGGAGTTCCTCGCGCGGCGACAGGCCGGTCTCCGTACGCGCGACGGCACGCGGCCGTCCCACCCCTCGTCTGCTCACCCGCTGATTTTTCCACAGGTCACGAACCTCCCCGATTCACCGGAACGAAACAGCCGAGATCTATGGACGAAACGTCACGAACCTAATTTCTGTCGAGCGACAGAAAATAAGGAGGAGGACGCCGATGGCGACAGCCACCACGCACGGCGCACGCGAGCATGCCCGCGCCCAGGAGGGCACGGTGGTCCCCGCCATGCCACGCGTACCGGCCCCGGAAGGTTCGACCTGGTCGGAGACGGTCGCGGGCGGCAACTACACGCACCGTGCCCTGGCCCGCGGCACTGAGCTGACCCTGACCGACACCACCGGCGACGCCTGCGCCCACCTGCTGCTCCACGTGACCGACCGCCCCTGGGAGCGCCTCAACATCGCCGACACCGTCAAGGTCCTGTGGAACGCCTACCCTGGCGCGGGTCACCTCCTGCTGTCGGACCAGGGCCGCGTGCTGGCCTCGGTGCCGGAGTCGACCGCCCCCGCCGACACCATGTGCGGCGTCTCCACGCTGCGCCGCAACACCGAACGCTACGGCGACGGCGCCCCGCAGAGCGCCTCGCCCGCGGGCCGGGAGCTGTTCAAGCTGGCCGCGGCCAAGCACGGGCTGAGCCCGCGCGACCTGCCGCCCTCCATCTCCTTCTTCCAGGGCGTCCGCGTCGACCCCGAATCCGGACGCCTGGAGTTCGCCGGCCCGGCGGGCCCCGGCGCGAGCGTCACGCTCCGCATGGAGATGCCGGTGACCATTCTCATCGCCAACGCCGCACACCCGATCGACCCTCGTCCCGACTACTGCTGCGGCCCGCTGGAGGTCGCCGCCTCCTCCGGCACGCCGACCGCGCCCGGCGACGCGCTCTGGGAGGCCACCCCCGAGGGCCGCCGCGCGTTCGAGAACACCGCCGACCACCTCACCGCCAGGGGCCTGCGATGACCGACGTGACCGTGCCCGCCCGCGCCCCATGGTCCTCGGTGGTCCGGGCCGGGCGCCACCTCACCATCACCGACCTCGGCGGCAACCAGGCCGTCGACTGCCTGATCTACGACGCCCACGACACCGCCGTACGCTACAGCGCCCAGGACACCGTCCACGCCCAGGGCGGCATCTTCCTGACCACGGGAACGGTGCTGCTGTCCAACGAGCACACGCCGTTGCTGACCGTCGTCGAGGACACCTGCGGCCGGCACGACACGGTCGGCGGGGCCTGTTCCAAGGAGTCCAACACCCTACGGTACGGCCAGCACACCTGGTCCCAGCACGCCTGCGTGGAGAACTTCCTGGCCGAGGGCCTGCGCCACGGCCTGGGCAAGCGCGACCTGGTCAGCAACGTCAACTGGTTCATGAACGTCCCGGTGGAGGCCGACGGCACCCTCGGCATCGTGGACGGCATCTCCGCCCCCGGCCTGCGGGTGACGCTGCGCGCCGAGACCGACGTCCTGGTGCTCGTCTCCAACTGCCCGCAGATCAACAACCCGTGCAACGGCTTCGACCCGACCCCGGTGAGGATCACGATCCAGTGAGCATGACTCTCCTGATCGCCAACCGGGGCGAGATCGCCGTGCGGATCATCCGCACCGCCCGCCGGATGGGCCTGCGGACCGTCGCGGTCTACTCCGACCCCGACCGCGGCGCCGCGCACGTCCGGCTGGCCGACCACGCCGTCCGGCTCGGGCCCGCCCCGGCCAAGGACAGCTACCTCGACGCCGACCGGGTGCTGGACGCCGTGGTCGCGTCCGGCGCCGACGCGCTCCACCCCGGCTACGGCTTCCTGTCGGAGGACGCCGCCTTCGCGCACCGGGTCGAGGCGGCCGGTGTGGCGTTCGTCGGCCCCACTCCGGAGCAACTGCGGCTCTTCGGCACCAAGCACACCGCCCGTGACGCGGCCCGCGCGGCCGGCGTCCCGCTGCTGCCCGGCACCGGACTGCTCGCCGAGCTGCCGGACGCGCTGAGCGCCGCCGAGCGGATCGGCTACCCGGTGATGCTCAAGGCCACCGGCGGCGGTGGCGGGATCGGCATGCGGGCCTGCCGCGACGCGGCGGAGCTGGCCGAGGCGTGGCACAGCGTGCAGCACGTGGCCTCGGCCAGCTTCGCCACCGCGGGTGTGTTCCTGGAGCGGCTCGTGGAGGGCGCCCGCCACGTCGAGGTGCAGGTGTTCGGCGACGGCCGGGGACGCGTCGTGGCCCTGGGCGACCGGGACTGCTCGCTGCAGCGCCGCAACCAGAAGGTGCTGGAGGAGGCGCCCGCCCCCGGCCTGCCCGACTCGGTGCGCGACCTGCTGGCCGCCGGCGCGGTGCGACTGTGCGAGTCCGTCGGCTACCGTTCGGCCGGGACGGTCGAGTTCATCTACGACCCCGTGCGGCAACTGCCGTACTTCCTGGAGGTCAACACCCGCCTGCAGGTCGAGCACCCGGTGACCGAGGCACGCTACGGCGTCGACCTGGTCGAGTGGATGCTACGGCTGGCGCGGGGCGACAGCTCGCCGCTGGACGCGGGAGCACCGCGGCCGCGCGGCCACGCGGTCGAGGCCCGCGTCTACGCGGAGAACCCGAGCAAGGACCACCGGCCGAGCGCCGGGCTGCTCACCCGGGTGGAGTTCCCCGCCGACGTCCGCGTGGACACCTGGGTCGAGACCGGAACCGTGGTCACCACCTCCTACGACCCCCTTCTCGCCAAGGTCATCGCGTACGGGCCCGACCGCGAGACGGCGCTGAACCGGCTGGGCACCGCCCTGGAGGCCACCCGGATCGACGGCGTCGAGACCAACCTCGCCCTCCTGCGGGCGGTCGCCGAGGACCCCGCCGTACGGGCGGCCACCCATCACACCGCCACCCTCCCCGGGATCGGCGACAGCTCACGACGCATCGAGGTCATCCGGCCCGGCACGCTCACCACGGTCCAGGACTGGCCGGGTCGAATCGGGTACTGGCAGGTGGGCGTGCCGCCGTCGGGCCCGATGGACGACCGCTCCTTCCGCCTGGGCAACCAGGCGCTCGGCAACGAGCCGGGCGCGCCGGGACTGGAGTGCACGCTGCGGGGTCCCGCGTTGCGCTTCACCCACGCCACCACGCTCTGCGTCACCGGCGCGCCCGCTCCCGTCACCGTCGACGGCGTGCCGATCCCGATGTGGGAGCCGGTGACCGTGGCCGCGGGCGCCACGCTCGACATCGGGGCCCCTGGGACCGGCATGCGTACCTGTCTGCTCGTCGCCGGTGGCCTGGACGTGCCCGCCTACCTGGGCAGCGCCGCCACGTTCACGCTCGGCAACTTCGGCGGCCACGGCGGGCGGGCGCTGCGCGCGGGTGACGTGCTGCGCGGCGGGACGGTCCGCGAGGGCCTCACCGGGACCGGCGGAACGTGGGAGCCGGGCACCTGGGAGATCGGCGTCGTGGAGGGGCCGCACGCCGCACCCGAGTTCTTCACCGACGACGACATCGCCGATCTCTACGCCGCCACGTGGAAGGTGCACCACAACTCGGCGCGCACCGGCGTCCGGCTCATCGGCCCCAAACCGCGCTGGGCCAGGCCCGACGGCGGCGAGGCCGGACTGCACCCGTCGAACATCCACGACACGCCCTACTCGGTCGGGGCGATCGACTTCACCGGCGACATGCCGGTCGTCCTCGGACCCGACGGGCCCTCGCTGGGCGGCTTCGTCTGCCCCGCCACCGTCGTGACGGGCGAGCGGTGGAAGCTCGGCCAGTTGCGGCCGGGTGACACGGTGCGCTTCGTCCGCCTGCCCTCGGCGGTCGGCCGGCCCGGTGACGGAGGGGTGCTGGCCCGCCGGGGTGACGTCACCTACCGGCGAAGCGGCGACGACAACCTCCTCGTCGAGTTCGGCCCCATGGAGCTCGACCTGGCCCTGCGCATGCGGGTGCACGCCCTCGCCGAGGCGGTGGAGTCGGCCCGGCCGGCCGGCGTCGTGGACGTCACCCCCGGCATCCGCTCGCTCCAGGTCCACCTCGATCCGGCCGTGCTGGCGCAGGAGCGGCTGCTCGGCACGCTGATGGAGCTGGAGGCGGCGCTGCCGCCCGTCGAGGAGCTGGTGGTGCCCTCGCGCACCGTGCACCTGCCGCTGTCCTGGGACGACCCGGCGACCCGCGAGGCGATCGAACGCTACATGACAGGCGTACGCGACGACGCTCCCTGGTGCCCGTGGAACATCGAGTTCATCCGCCGGATCAACGGGCTCGACAGCGTCCAGGACGTCTACGACACCCTCTTCGAGGCCGAATACCTCGTGCTCGGGCTCGGCGACGTCTATCTGGGGGCGCCGGTGGCCACGCCGTTGGACCCGCGGCACCGGCTGGTCACCACCAAGTACAACCCGGCCAGGACCTGGACCGCCGAGAACTCCGTCGGCATCGGCGGCGCCTACCTGTGCGTCTACGGCATGGAGGGGCCGGGCGGCTACCAGTTCGTCGGCCGCACGGTCCAGGTCTGGTCGTCCTACCGGCCTGGCACACCCTGGCTGCTGCGCTGCTTCGACCGCATCCGCTGGTACCCGGTCAGCGCGCAGGAACTGCTCGACCTGCGGGCGGACATGGCGGCCGGGCGGCTGGAGCTGAAGATCGAGGAAGGCTCGTTCTCGCTGGCCGACCATCACCGCTTCCTGGCCGCCAATGCGCCGTCCGTCGCCGCCTTCCGGGAACGGCAGGCCGCGGCCTTCGCCGCCGAGCGTGCCGCCTGGGAGTCCTCCGGCGAGTTCGCCCGGGACCCCGAACCCGCCGACCCGCCGCTCGACCCGCCGCTCGTCCCGGCAGAGGTCCCCGAGGGAGGGGTCGCGGCCGAGTTCGCGGCCGGCGTCTGGCAGGTCGCCGTCACGGCGGGCGAGCGGGTCCAGGCGGGCGACAGGCTCGTCGTGCTGGAGGCGATGAAGATGGAGTCGGCCGTCACGTCCCCGGTGACCGGCGTGGTGGAACGGGTCCTGGTGCGGCCCGGCGACCAGGTCGAGGCGGGGACCGTACTGGTCGTGGTGAGAGGAGAGCGGGCATGACGGCGACGAACCGGGTACGGCGTGCACAGGGGCGCGGCGCCCCGGCCGCGGTCGACAGGGTGCGACGGGCCTACGCCCGCATCGCGGAGGTGGACCGGCCCGAGGTGTGGATCACCCTGCGCCCGCAGGAGGAGACAGAGGCGGAGGCCGCCGGGATCGACCCGTCCCTGCCGCTGGCGGGGACGCTCTTCGCGGTCAAGGGCAACATCGACGTCCTGGGCCTGCCCACCACGGCGGGTTGTCCCTCCTACGCATACCTGCCCGAGCAGGACGCCGAGGTGGTGGCCCGGCTGCGCGCGGCGGGCTCGGTGGTGCTCGGCACCACCAACCTCGACCAGTTCGCGACCGGGCTGGTCGGGACGCGCAGCCCCTACGGAGCGGTGCGCAATGCCCTGCACCCCTCCTACGTCTCCGGCGGATCCAGTTCAGGGTCCGCGGTCGCGGTCGCGCTCGGGATCGTGGACTTCGCGCTCGGCACCGACACCGCAGGCTCAGGAAGGGTACCGGCGGCCTTCAACGGGATCGTGGGACTGAAGCCGACCTACGGCCTCGTCCCCACCGACGGCGTCGTACCCGCCTGCCGGAGCCTCGACTGCGTCACCGTCTTCGCCCGCTCCCTGCCCGAGGCCCGCCGCGCCTTCGCCGTCATGGCCGCCTCGCCGGTGACGGCGGCACCCGCCGCGCCGGGCACCGCGGCGGCGGGGGTCGTGCCGCCCAGGCGGCCGG
>NZ_BAAAZP010000125.1:0-4667 GCF_039536965.1 Nonomuraea antimicrobica
GGGGCTCACGACGGGAGCACAAGAGAGTGCATCACCTCCATGACCTGCACGGATGAATATCCGACACCCGCAGGTCCTCGTCGGTCAGCAGGTGCAGCATGGCCACCAGGAAGATCGCCACCGGCTGAGTGAAGTTGATGTGCGCAGGCAGCCGGGGGTGGGTCGAGGATCTGCTCCGGAGCACGTAGGTCACCCTCCATCGCGATCACATCAGACCGGGTTCCGGCCAGCAGGGCGCGGGCGTGGGATAGCACGATGGGATCGTTGTCGACATAGGCCACGTGCGCGCACGGCTTGATCTGCTGCGCCACCTCGTGCACGTTCGGCGACGTGGGGATACCGGTGCCCAGATCGACGAACTGCCGGATGCCCGCCATGGCGACGGCTTCCGTCACTCGTACCAGGAAGTTGCGGTTCGCCCGTGCGGTGGCGCGAGCGTTCGGAGCCACCTTCAACACCTGCTCGGCCAACTCCCGATCGGCGGCGAAGTTGTCCTTGCCGCCCAGGTAGTAGTCGTACACGCGGGCGATGCTGGGTGTGTTCGGGTCCACCCCCGAAGTGGGCGATGTGGTGGGGTCAGCAGTCATCAGCGTCCTCGGTTGGACTGAGAGCAGTCAGGAATACGAACGAGATCGATCGCCTCGTTCGTGTGCGGTAAGAGCTAGCTAGGGCCAGTAAACGCTCAGATGCGGACTGTGGAGAGAGCCGAAAAGGTTAACGCAATGCATGGGGGCTGACCTGCGCTGATGTCTTCAGCGGGGCGCGAAAAGTTGCCTACTTGTGGGCCTGCTGGTGAGCGCTACCTTTAAGGTCAAGGCGTTCCATCAACAAAGGATGTGCCATGGCTACCACTCCCAAGCGGCAGCAGCGGACGCTCCGCTCGCATCAGCTACGGATACGCGGGCTGACATGGGAACACATCGCAGCCGTGTGGGAAACGGACCATCCAGAAATCACGCCCCGGCAGGCTTTTAGGTGGGCCCACGACCTCAGCCTCCAGGACGTGGCCGATCGATGGAACGAACTCGACGCCGGCGAAGCCGAGGTCCGCGCAAAGATCTTCAACGCCCAAGGTAGCTGGGACTAAAACGGCCGAGCCGTCGCAAAGCCCGCCCGACTACGAGGGGCCCAGGCGGTGTACTGCGAGGCATTGCTGTCAGACGTCTGAGGACGTGCTGTTCGACTGGACTATCGTGTGCCCGCCGCGCCTGCTCGACTCCCCGGCGCGCGGCGACTACCGCACGCGGGTTGACGACGCGGTGCGTGGTGGCTCCACCATTGCCGACGTCGACCTCGCCGACGCCGTGCTCCGGGTCCTGCCCGACTCGGGCACCCACCGCCACACCGTGGACGTGGCCTACTGACTAGCGGGGCCGGCTGAGAGCGGCCTCGGCGAGATCCGTCCACTTCTCGGCCGAGGAGTGGGGCACGACCACCCAGTCTTTTATCGCCCTGCCCTGTCCCGAGGGGTCAAACAGGGACGCCCCGGCCAGTTGGAGCGCGGCTGTGTGTTCGGGGGTGTCCCTGACCAGCCGGAACACCATCGCGCCGTCGCGCTGCAGGCTCGCGAACACCTTCCCCGCCTGATCTTTGAGCGCGGGGCTCCCCATCATCCTGGACATCCGTACACCCAGGTCGGCCAGCTCGGCACCGACCTGCTTGAAATCCTCTTCCGCGCTCATCGTCAGTCGGTCCCAAACTTCATGGCGGCGTGGTCGAGCGGCTCGTCATGGTCGGGGCTCTTCCCGCGTGATGCGATCGTCTCGGCTCAGCCTTCCGGCAGTACGGCGATGAGGCTAGTCGTCCTTGCGGCACCGATCAAGGCCGGATGCGGGTGCCGACCATGCCCGAGTCCCGCCGCAGGTCCTCGACCTGCTCGACTTCCTCAAGGAGTCCGACTTCGTCGCCGCCTTCACCGACGAGCTTGCTCGGGCTTCGGCCTCCAGGGTTCGGCGGTGGACAGTCGGGCATTGTGCCAGTCGCCGTAGTCGCCGGAGGTGGCCTGGGAGGGAGTTGCGATCTTTCGCGGCTGGATGTCGTGGGTGGGCGTTACCATTCGCGGCCATGGAATTCGGTGGAAACGTCGACCCTCAGGGCATGCTCGCGCTGCTTCAGGACGTGGACTGGAACGCGTTCGTTCCGGAGCGGGATCTGACCCCCTTGCGCGAACGGCTCGTCGCGCTGGAGCAGGAGCATGGCGCTACGGAGGCGCATCGGTTCGCGACCGCGCGTCTTCAGGAGCGCGGTGCGCGGCTGATGCATCCCTACATCGGGTGGGACAGCCCGTTCAACGATTACGCGCTCAGCCCGTGCGGCCGTCACCTCGCGACCGGGCCGGACAACGGCCCATTGCAGATCTGGGAGATGACCACCGGACGCGCGGTCAACAAGCTGGACACGGGCGAGATGGGGGTGGGCTGGTCGGGCCACCGCGACACCATTCAGTGGTCCGCGGACGGGACACGCCTGGCCCTGGCGTTCAACACCAACATGGTCGGGCTCTGGGACCCGTTCGGCGAACAGGCCGATCCCTTCGGCGACGCAGACGTGACCAATGGCCGGAACCGCCCACCCGACTTCGCTCTGTCACCCGACGGCCGTCGTGTCTACATCTCGATGGATTCATCCCATCAGGTCATGGGCTGTATCGCAGCACTCGACCAAGGGCACGTCTTCTACATCGACAGCCGTACGGGCGGCTCGGGCCCGGCGCCGGAGATGCTTCCCGAGGCACTGCCGGAGGAGTTCAGACGGCGGATCAAACGTGACGAGTGGTTCTTCCGCCGGGTGCGCTGGTCCCGGGACGGCACGCGGTTGCTGGGCTTCAACGGCGAATGGGCCTGCACCGTCGACGTGCCGGGTGGCCGGATGCGCTGGCTGGCGCAAACCAAGGACTTTGTCGAGTGGAGTCCGGACGACCGGCGGTTCGCGTCGATCGCGGTTGGTTCCTCCAACGACGAGACCGGCCGGCTCACCGTGTTCGAAAGCGAGACGGGCAGTGCGGTGAGCGTGCCGGTCGAACAGCTTCAGGGCACCCTGCACTGGGGCATGCGTGGGGAGGCCGCGCGGCTGGCGGTCGTGGCGAGGGACGGTCGGGGCGTCGATGTGTACGACGAAGACGGCCGCCATGAGTCTCACCTGGACATCGACACCACCGAACGGATCGGCGCCTCCTACTGGGACGGCGGGGAACGACCATGGGCGTGGTCACCATCGGGTGAGCACGGAGCCTGCCTGACGTCCGACGACCGGATCGAGGTGTGGTCTCTCGGGGAAGACCTGGCGTGCGTGCAGTCGATCGAGGTTCCGGAGGAAACGGCGGCGGTGCTGTGGGGAGCCGACGGCGTACTGGCCGCGATCGGTGGCTTCACCATGCGGTTCGTCCGTGCGCTGACCGGCGATGTCCTGGGTGACTTCGTGAACGACAGGGAGGACGAGGAGGGACTGGCGCCGGTCGACGATGGGGATGAGCTCCACGGCGTCTACACCGCCGACACCTTCCCGCTCGACGACACCACCTGGTGCGCCCTGGCGAGCCCGCCTGAGGGACCGGGCGCGAACCTGGTGATCGCCCCCGAGGAACGCCGAGCTGACCTCGACGGCCTGCTCGCGTGGGTCGTGGACCATCGTTTCGCCTGGCCCGTTCGCTGGGGCGACCTGAACCTGGTCGAGGATGTCGAGACGGCGGCCGCCGAGCTCGCGTAGCTTGGTGACGCAGGCGATCGCGTCGAAGCAGTCGGAGGCGGGCTGCTCGCAGAAGTGTAGGGAGGCTTCTCCCGAACGTGACTCCAGCCCCAAAGTAGCTCCGGGTAATCTCTGTGACATTGCGTGATCTAGCGGGTGGAGGTCACCGACGGCGGGCATGGGAGCGGCCAGATTCGCCGCGCGCGGCTGATGCAGGTCGACCTCGATGCGGAGCGGCTGCGGCCCCGAGGCTGGTCATGTGCAACCGCATCGCCGCCGTGCACCACGCCACGGCTCATCTTGGTCGGATGGTCTGCCGTTGTCTGGTCGGGATGGTAGGAACCACCCGTTGGTTGATCTTTCCGGACGGAGTGCGCATTCCTATGACGGACGGACCGAAGACCTCTGAGCTGTACCGCTTCAAAATTCGTACACGTGGTATGAGCTGGTGTTTCTTCGGGTCGGCTAGGCTGCTCGGTGGTACTCGTTGATCGCTCCGCTGAGCACCTTTCGGCGCTGAATCCGGCCTTTCAGCGGCACCACAACTTGCTCGTCTTGATCGGGTGGGCGTTGTTGGCGGGACTGGTGCGGGCGGTGCGCGTTGTAGTGCTCGGCGTACTCCTCCAGGGCCGATCGGAGGTGGCCTTCGTCGTAGATCAGCATCCGGTCGGTGCATTCGGCCCGGACGGTGCGCACCCAGCGCTCGGCGTAGCAGTTGGCTCGGGGTGTCCGCGGCGGCGTCTTCATCACCGTGACACCAGCCCCGGTGAAGACCTCATCGAAGACGGCGGTGAACTTGGCATCTCGATCACGGATGAGGAACCGAAACGAGCCGGCCGAGAAGTCGCAGGCGAGCAGCCCTTTCGCTGGCAGGCGTAGAAACGTCCGCCAGGAGGTGTCGAGGCTTCGCGGAGCCGGACGGTGTCGGCGCGAACGCAGGATCCGTCGCACGGTCGCTGCACTGACCTGCAAGCCGAGGCGAA
>NZ_BAAAZP010000126.1:0-2745 GCF_039536965.1 Nonomuraea antimicrobica
GCACCAGAGCGCGCACCGGCCGGCCTCCAGCCAGCAGTCGCCGGACGGTGGCGCCGCCCTGCTTGCCGGTGCCGCCGGTGACGAGGATGGGGGAGCCGGGGCCGGCCGGGGTCACGGTGGTCATGGTGTCCTTTCCATGGACGGTGGAGCGGGGAAGGCGGATACTCTGGCAATCCGGAATGCTCCACCCCCCTCCACGCCACAGACAAGGATTACGTGACATGACAGCGGCACCGGTGCCGGGCACGGCGCTCGCCGGGCGGGCCGACGCCCGCCGCAACCGGGAGAACGTGCTGCGCACCGCGATGCGGGCGTTCGCCGAGGAGGGGTACGGGGTGTCGCTCGGCCGGATCGCGCAGCGGGCCGGGGTCGGCGCGGGCACCGTCTACCGGCACTTCCCGAGCAAGGAGGTCCTGGTCGAGGCGGTGCTCGCCGAGCAGGTCGCGGGGTTCGTGGCCGCCGCCGACCGGTGGAGCGCCCGCGCCACGCCAGGTGACGCGCTGTTCGGGTTCCTGGTCGAGATGATCGAGGAGTCGGCCGGTCTCGAGCATCTCTGCGACGCGCTCACCGCCGACAAGAGCTGGCCGCGCGCCCTGCTGTCCGCCGCCTCGCAGCGCTTCCACGAGGCGCTCGACCGCCTGCTGCGCAACGCGAAGCAGGCCGGCGCGATCCGCGCCGACGTGCGGGTGGACGATCTGACCGCGCTGAGCGTCGGCGCCGCCGCGCTGCGCTCGGCCCACCGGGACCGGGAACGCGGGACGCGGCTCGTACGGCTGCTGCTGGACGGACTGCGCCCGCCCGCCGTCACGAAACCCGAGACGTTTCGCGACACCTCCGCCCTCCAGCGTCACGAAACCGCCGCGCACACCGTGCGGCACTGCCTCGAATGCGGCGCCCGGCTGCGCGTCCGGGCCACCGGGCGGCCGGCCAGCTACTGCGGTCCGACCTGCCGCCAGCGCGCCCGCCGCCGCCGCGTCGCCGGATGACCGCCACGGAACGGGCCGATCCTTAACGAACCCGCAGAGACCAGCTCAACCGCGCGTGGCACGCCGACGGCGGACATAAACTCCCCAAGCATGAAGGCAGAGATCGTCGCCGCCCGTGACGTCCGGGTGGAGCTGGGCGGCCACCGCGTGCTCGACGGGGTGGCGCTGACCGCCTCACCCGGCCAGATCGTGGCGATCGCCGGGGAGAACGGAGCGGGCAAATCGACCCTGCTGCGTTGCCTGGCCGGGCTGCAGACCCCGTCCTCCGGCCAGGTCCACGTGCTGGACGGCCCGCCGGTCGACGCGGCGGGCTTCTGGCGCGAGGTGGCCCTGGTGGGCGACGAACCGGCCTGGTACCCGGGGCTGAGCGTCCTTGAGCACCTGGAGATGGCCCTGTCGGTGCACGACGGCGGACGGCTGAGCGCACAGGCGGCGCTGTCGGCCTTCGCGCTCGACGGACGCGCCGACCAGCACCCGCTGACCCTGTCCACCGGGCAGCGGCAGCGGCTGTCGCTGGCCATGGCGCTCATCAGGCCGAGCCGCCTGCTGCTGCTCGACGAGCCGGAGCGCGGCCTGGACGCCGATTTCCGCGCGCGCCTGGGCGACCTCCTGCGCGCGTACGCGGCCGACGGCGGAACCGTCGTCATGGCCACCCACGACCGCGACCTCGCCACGGCGTGCGGGGCCCGGCTGGTCACCCTGGAGGCGGCGTGCTGAGGCGCTGGCAGGACCGGTACGTGACGCTGTTCGGCGCGCTGCTGGTGCTCGCGATCGGCGGTCAGCCGATCGCGTCCGCGCTGGGCGGGCTCGCCCGCGAGGCCGACCCCGCCCGGCTCGGCTCCGGCCTGGCGCTGGTGGCCGTGGCGTACGCGGGCTATCTGGCGCTGGTCAGGACCGTCGGCCCGGTGGTGCTGCCGGCCGCCGACGCGTCCTGGCGGCTGCTGTCCCCGCTGCCCCGCCGGGCCGTGCTGGGCAGGACGGCGCTGGTGCTGCTCGCGGTCTCGGTCGTGGGCGGACTGCTGCTGGGCGTGGCGCTGGTGTCGGTGCTCGGCGCTCCCGACCAGACCTCACTGCGGCTGACCGCCGCGCTGGTCCTGGGTCTCGGCGCGGGGCTGGGCGGCATGGCGCTGGGCGTCCTGGGCCAGGCTCACCCCGCCTGGGACGGGTGGTTCCAGTCGTTGATCGCGATCACCGTGGTGGCGGCCGTCCTGCTGGCCGTGCTCGGTGCCGGACCTGGCCGCTCCGCGCTGACGGCGCTGGCGGGCGGCCCGGCCGGGCTGGCCGCCGCCGCTGCCGGGTGCGCCGCGACGGTGACCGCGTTCCTGGTACGGCGGGCCTGGGCGGCCTTCGACCGCGTACCCGCCCGCGAGATCATGGCCGCCTCCCTCAAGACCGGCAGGGTGGCGCAGGCCACCGCCATGCTCGATCCCGGTGCGCTGACGTGGGCGGCGGAGGACAACCACTGGAGGGGCCGTACGCTGCGCTCGCGGCGCTGGCCGGTGACCGGTGCGTGGACGCTGGCCTGGCAGGAGGTCCGGCGCGCCGGTCGGCGTCCGGCCCGGTTCGCGGTGCTGGCCGTCGCCTGCGCGCTGCCCGCCCTCGCTGTGGCGGCCGGGCTGCCCCAGGTGGCCACCGTACTGGCGCTGGGGGGCGCGCTCTCGGCGGCCTCGTCGGTCACGTCCGGTACGCGTCGCGACGGCGACAACCCCGCGCTCCTGCGACTGCTGGCCGTGGGACGGCCCGCCGCGCTGGCCGCGCG
>NZ_BAAAZP010000127.1:0-3306 GCF_039536965.1 Nonomuraea antimicrobica
CGAGGTCCGTACCCTCACCGGCGCCCGCCTGTATGTTCTGGCGGTCATCGAGCACGCCACACGCCGTATCCGAGTCCTCGGCGTCACCGCGCACCCCACCGGGCAGTGGGTCACCCAACTCGGCCGCAACCTTGCCATGGATCTGCAGGATGTGGGTAGCACGGCCAGGTACCTCATCCGCGACCGGGACGCCAAATTCACTGCGGCCTTCGACGCGGTGCTGGCCTATGCCGCAGTACGTATCGTCAAGAGCGGTGTCCGGATGCCACGGATGAACTCCATCATGGAGCGCTGGATCCAGACCTGCCGGCGCGAACTGCTGGACCGGACCTTGATCTGGAACCAAAGCCATCTCCTCCACGCGCCGCGTGAGTTCGAGACCTTCTACAACTCACATCGGCCGCACCGCGCTCTCCGGCAGGCAACTCCGCTTCGGTCACTTCCCGACACCGCCTCCACCTCCGCTGGAGTCGCACAGCTCGACATCCGCCGACATGACCGACTTGGTGGTGTGCTGAAGGAGTATCGGCATGCCGCCTGACCTGGCCGGATGATTAATCGGCACCCGCAGGGTGGACGAGCGATAACTCCGCAGGTCAAACGCGTCCTCGTCCACCCAACTTCAAAACCCGCTCGAATGACGTGCCGCTCGACGCTCCCGCTCTAGTCGGTAGCGGAGATCAACTAGGACCGTGGAACGCGAGAACCTGCAGGTCAGACCTAAATCCGTTGGATTTCCGCCGTTTGCTACGGGGGCCTCGTGGTGAAGGCGGGCAGCGCCAGATTTGTGGCGGTTTGATGGGTTATGCAGTCGCCGTGCATGATCATGCACACGATTCCGGGTTCGGAGAGTGGCGCCGTTGTGCCGGTGTGGAACGTCACGATGAGGCCCCCATGAGCTTCACGGCTGCCGGCGTCGACTCCTTCCCAGGCATGCCGTAGAACCGCCTTCGGCCACCCCGACGTGCACGTGTCAGCAGCCGCCGCCATCGCCGCCCCCACCATCGCCGCCGCCGTCGCCGCCAGCGCCGCCGGAGTAGGTGCTGCCATCGCTTCCTGATCCGCTGCTTTCGGAGATGAAGCACAAGACGACGATCACGGCAACCGCCAGCACCATGAGCTCTATCACGGCTTCCCCTTCTCCGGCCACCGCCTGCGGCTCGTACCACGGGTATGCCCGGTACAAGCCGCAGACGGAACAGTTCCGGCGTCGGCCCGCGTGTTCTTCGCCACGGCGCCCCCGCGCAACTACGGCCACCTGTCAGCCATGTGAGGAGTTCCCGTGGAACCCCTGGTCACGTGCCGGGGTTCCACTTTTGCAAGGTCATTTGAGGGTGTCGCGGTCTTGGGCGCGGCATCCTCACGGCTGCAGGCGATCGGGGCGCCGTTCACCCGCTGTCCCGAAGTTGATCGCCGCTTGTGAATATCCTGGTCGCGAGTGGTCCCGGCCTGAGGAGAAGCGGGCCGGGGGCAGCCTTACCGACAGGCCCAGTCCCGCCCATACACCCTCCCATCGACTGTCAGGCCGAGGTCTCGAAACCAGGCGGCCAGGTCGTTCGGGGTGACCCGGCAGTCGAACACACGGGCCCGGGGCCTGGCGTCGGCCGGCTACCGGCAAGCTGCGGGAAGTGGGCGCCGGGCGCCAGTGATTGCGGATGCTGTCCTAAATGCGAAGGGCATATTGGGTGTAAGGCTCCGCCTAGTTCGATACGCTCCGATAACTGGACCACGCGGAGGTTGAGAGCATGGCGAAGTGCAACGCTGGTTGCGGCAGAGAGGTGTCGGAGGGGTTCTGCGCATTGTGCGCCGCGAAGATGGTCAGCTACCACGACGGGGACTACGACGACGAAAACGACCCCGCCGTGAAGCGCTACCACGAGATCACCGCCAAAATGAACTCGCCGAAACCTCCCTCGGGCGGGTGCGCTCTCGTCGTGCTCGCTATCACGTCCCTTTCCGCCGTCCTCGCGGCCGCGGGGATCGGTATAGAGAATCTCATCGGTTAAGCCGGCACCGTTCAGCCCCAGTTTGGGGGCCTCAATCTGGGCGCTGACCGGACAGATCAAAGCCTCGGTCGGTGTCGTCCACAAGACCTTCACGAACGCTCGGCCCGACACCCAGCGCGCCATCGCGGCCGCTGAGGACACCGCCCGCTGACCAGCCCCGACCCTCTGAAGGAGAGCGCCGTACCATCCGCGAGCATCTGGCGCGGCTGACCGAGCCCGACCCGTCCGAGGCGGGGGGACGGGGTGGCGTGTGATGGAGGATGGGGTGCCGGTATGAATCGCGCCACACGGCCCAAAACACGGTGCATAAGCGGGAGCCCCGGGCAGTTTGACACAAGGGCACTTACCGAAACAACGCGGCCTGAGGGAAAGTCGCTCACTGCGTTATCGCGGTGCGGCCCGGTGTCGGACTCATCCTCGAACGTCCCGACCGGAACTCGGTCTCGGCCGGTATCCCGGTCATCTACCGTGACCTGCAGTGATGTTGCCCGTTTGGGCCGTGTGGCGCGATTCATAGTGCGCCACGAGGCGCTGTTGCTCCGAATGGAGGTGGAAGACCGGCCATCTCCCCGTCGTCGTAGCGGCGGGGTGAAGCTGGAGGCAGCCGTGCGACGTGATGTCGCACGTTGTGAGTGATCACGCCAGTTTGGAGGTCATGTTGATGAGGGTGTGATCCCCCCGGCTACTCGGCGGGGGTGCGGTGGTGTCGTTGGCGTTCTGGATGAATTCTTTGGCCAGGGTGCCGTTCTCGGTGGGCCAGATCTCCCAGTGGATGACTTTGCGGGAGAAGATGTCGATGATGACGTACAGCAGATAGTAGACGCCCCGCACTGGGCCTTTCAGTTTGGTGATGTCCCAGGACCACACAAGGTTGGGCCGGTCGGCCTCCGGTTCGGGTTTGCCGGTCGGCGGGCGTACGGCCTGGGCGCGTCGCTCGCCGCTTTGGCCGCGTTCGCGAAGGAGTCGGTACATGGTGGCTTGTGAGCACAGGCAGACGCCCTCGTCCAGCAGGATCGTCCACACCTGGCCGGGTGACTTGTCGGCGAAGCGGGGCGAGTCGAGCACTGCCAGGACCTGCTCGCGTTCGTAGTCGGAGAGTTCGGCCGGGTGGTGGAACGGGCGTCGCGGTCCCTGCACAGGCGGGCGCGGGTTGCGGTGCCGGTGCACCGTAGCCCGGGATTTCCCGAACACCGCGCACGCCCTCACCGTGCCGACCGACTTCTCCAGGGCCGGGAAATACCAGGGCTCCGGCGTAGTGGAGTTTTGTCCTGTTCCTCGATCATGCGAGGTCGAGAACGGT
>NZ_BAAAZP010000128.1:0-1624 GCF_039536965.1 Nonomuraea antimicrobica
CGGAACAGTTACTCCACGAAACGGACACTCCCTGTTACCGATACCTCGCCGCCGCCCTGCTCGAACATGGGCGGCATAAGTCGGGCGCGGTGACGAGGCAAGGCAGTTTCCGCAGGTGGCAGTGCGCGCTAGCCGACTTTTTGTAAGTCGCTGCCCTCTTCTCTCGTACTTGGTCTGCACCCCCTCGTATATGTCCCCGGCCGCGTGCGTGACCGTGTCGGGGGTGTTCACGGGCGGACGCCGCGCGATGGCCGCGGGCGCACGTCCCGAGGGCACACCTCAGGATTGCAGCCAAAGCAGCGGGTCACAGGTGTTGGTCCCCGTGAGGTTGGGCATGCTCGGATCCCTCAGTTGGAGCTCGCTGTTCACGATGAAATAGCCGCCGGCATTGCGAGGTATCACGATCAGCGTCTGGAACCGCATCTGTTCCTGGGCGTCGGCGATCGTCGCGCCGTGGCCCAGGGCGTGCAGGAGCATGGTCCTGAGCATGTCGAAGAGATTGTCGTGGCTGAATCCCGGCCAGATCAGCACGCGGTAGGTGTGCGGTATGGTCACGTGCTGCTGGTTGACACCTCGGACCGACACCCGTGAGTTCGCCCAGTCGCTCAAGTGCATGGCGGCGCGCGCCTGATTGTTTTCGAGATCCCCTTTGGATTCCCCTCGCGCCATCGCCATGTGAATGTGCAACTGGTTGAGCCTCCGGGCTCGCTGCGAGTTGATCCCCAGCCCTATAGGGGCCGTCACCACGGTGGGCGGCCTGGTGGAGAAGTAGTTCGCGGCATCCCAGTAGTTCGGCGCCTGGCTGCCGCAGATCCAGGGGCACTCGATCCCGTTGACGCGCTGGGTGGGCACCAGGATGAAGTTCGCGGGAGCGTGCATGCTGCCGGGCATCACAACGTAGTCGGTGCCGTTCTGCAGGCAGGTTTGGTTGCTGTGGCACCGCTGCATGGCGCGCCAGAGCCCGTCGTTGCTCGTCGTGCTGCCGCACACGGTCGGGTCGGGCCCGCCGGGGGCGGTCGGCGGCTCCGGGGGCGGCTTGGCCGCGACCAGGCCGGATCCGCCGAGGACGACACTTGCGCCGGTCAGGCCGGAGAACTGGACGAAACAGCGTCGCGACAACCCGTTGTCGACGTCGTCCGCCAGCTCGTTCTCACCCATGAATACTCCCGATGATGCCCGCACGAATGTATCCCGCGGAATTGCGGTTCCGGCCCACGGACGCGGGCGGAGGCGCTCACGGCGAGAGCCGAACAGCGCTTCTCTCGACGCCTTTCCCAGCGGCGGAAACGGGGCGCTCGAACCAGAATGCTCCCCCTCTCGATCAGTCGGCGAAACCTCCCCCCGTGAAACTTTGGATTCTGCAAGCACGAACGACGCACTGCCCTCCGCGCCATTGGAAGCCTCGGATGTTCCGCTTGCCCGGCTTACCCGGTTCCTGTCGTCAAAAGACCAACAATTTATCCCTCGGCTGCCCCCTTTCTCTCGTACTTGGTCCGCACCCCCGGTAGAGGTCACGCCGGTCCTGGCCGTGCATGGCCCGTACGTGCCGCTGCGCGGGCTGACGGCAGGGCGGCGGCGAGGTATCGGTAACAGGGAGTGTCCGTTTCGTGGAGTAACTGTTCCG
>NZ_BAAAZP010000129.1:0-3035 GCF_039536965.1 Nonomuraea antimicrobica
TCGCCGTCGGAGCCGACCGGATCCCGGCCGGGTCGTGGCTCTCCCGGCAGACGGCGCGGGCGCTCGTCCTCGCCGCGGCGGCCCCGTCGCCGCTGGACCTCGTCGCCGACCTCAACGACCAGGTGGCGAACGCCTCCTACAGCTTCGGCACCGTCGCCCCTGAGACGCTCGCCTCGGCGTACGCGATCGTCCTGGCGACCGGCGGCGACCCGGTCACCGCGCTGCCGCTGGCCGGCATGGTCGCCAAGCAGAGCGACAGCATGCCCGCGATGGTGGGCGCGCTCACCGGCGCCCTGAGCGGCGCCGAGGCGCTGCCGGCCACGTGGCGGGCGAAGGTCGACCGGGTGCGGGGCCACTGCCTGCCGCAGCTCTCCGGCACGTCGCTCGCCGCGGTCGCCGACGACCTCGTCGCGGCGAACGAGCGGGACACCGGCCAGGCCGGGCGCAGGGATGGCTAGGGGACGAGGACGCCGGGGTTGAGCACCCCGGCGGGGTCCAACTCGGCCTTGACCGCCCGCAGGACGCGCACCCCCACGGCCCCGATCTCCTCCGCGTACGCGCCGAGGTGGTCCCGCCCCACCCCGTGGTGGTGGGTGATCGTGCCGCCCGCCGTCACGATCGCGGCGTTCACCGCCGCCTTCGCCCGCTCCCACTGCGCCACCGGGTCGGCGTCCTGCGGGGTGACGACGGTGAAGTAGAGCGAGGCGCCCGTCTCGTACACGTGCGAGATGTGGCACATCACGAGCGGCGACCCGAGCGAGCCCAGCAGGGCCAGGCGGACGGCGTCGTACAGCCGGGGCAGGTTCGCCCAGAAGCCGGCCGTCTCCAGCGTCTCGACGGTGGCCCCGGCCGCGAGCAGGGAGTCGCGCAGGTAGGGCGCGGAGTAGCGGCCCTGCTCCCAGGCCCGTCCGGGCTCCGGCCCGAGGGCCCGGCCTCCCATCCGGGTCAGCAGGGCGGAGGCGGCGGCGTGCCTGGTCGCCACCCGGGCGCCCTCGTAACCGGCGATCAGCAGGCAGCCGGAGCCGCCGGAGCCGATCTCGTCCGGCTTTGCCAGGCCGATCATCGTCTCGGTCTCGTCGGAGAGCCTGAGCACGGTCGGCAGCGGGCCTTCCTGGGCCAGCGCCCGCACGGCTGCGGACCCGGCGGCGAACGACGCGAAGTGCCATCCCTCGTACCGCCGCTCGGCGGGGGCGCGGCGGACCCGCAGCCGCAGCGACGTGATCACGCCGAACGCGCCCTCCGAGCCGAGGACGAGCTGGCGCAGGTCGGGCCCGGCGGCCGACTTGGGGGCGCGGCCGAGTTCCAGGGTGCCCGACGGGGTGGCCAGGGTGAGGCCCACGACCATGTCGTCGAAGCGGCCGTACCCGGCCGAGCCCTGGCCGCTGGAGCGGGCCGCGGCGAAGCCGCCGAGCGTGGCGTACTCGAAGGACTGGGGGAAGTGCCCCAGCGTGAGCCCGTGCCCGGCGAGCAGCCGCTCGGCGTCGGGAGCCCGCGCGCCGGGCTCGAACTCGGCCACCATCGACTCCGCGTCCACCGACCGCAGCCGGTCGAGCCTGCCCAGGTCGAGCGCGATCACCCCGGCGAAGCCCGCGCGGGCGGCGGCGAGCCCGCCCACCACGGAGGTGCCGCCGCCGAACGGCACGACCGCGATCCGCTCCCGCGCGCACAGCCGCAGCAGCTCGGCCACCTCGTCGTGCGAGCCGGGCAGCACCACGGCGTCGGGCGCGTCGGAGCCGTCACCCGCGCGCATGCGCAGCAGGTCGGGGGTCGACTTGCCGCGCGTGTGCCGGACCCGGTCCTCGTGCCCGGTCAGGACGTGCCCGGGACCCGTGACGCCGGCGAGCGCGCCGAGCAGCGGCTCCGTCAGCGCGACCGGCGGCAGCCGTACCGACTCCAGGGCTGCGGCGGGGACGGCGGGGGCACGCACGCCGAGCAGGTCGCGCAGCAGCTCGCGTACGCGTTCCGGCAGCTCACGGGCCTTGCCGGGGTCGCCCCACCCCGACCACAGCATGGGTTCTCCAGTCACGCTTACACTGTGACATATGACGTCGATTCGTCACAATGAGGGCGTACTGGACGCGGCCCGCGACTGCGTGCTGGCGTACGGGGTGCGCAGGACGACGCTCACCGACGTGGCCCGCCGGGCGGGAGTGTCGCGGATGACGCTCTACCGCCGCTGGCCCGACGTGCGCACGCTGGTCGCCGACGTGATGACGCGGGAGTGGGTGCGCGTGGTGGCCGGGCTCGACATGTCCGACCCGGTGCGCGCGGTCGTGGCCGGGGTACGGGGACTACGCGAACACCCGCTGTGGCGCAAGATCGTGGAGGCGGACCCCGAACTGCTCATGCCGTATCTGCTGGACCGGCGCGGCGCCAGCCACGAGGCCGTGCTGGAGGTGCTGGAGCGGGCCGTCGGCGACCCGCGCAGGGCCAGGGCGGTGCTGCTGGTCGCCCAGTCGTTCCTGCTGTCGGCCCCGACCATGCTCGACCCCGTGACGATGGACGAACTCGACACCGAACTCGCCACACTGCTGGAGGCGTATCTTGGACAGCTCGCTGAACGCCGCCCGACGCTCGCGTGAGCTGCGCCGGGTGGCGGAGGAACGGCTGGACGTGCTGGTCGTGGGCATCGGTGCGACGGGCGCGGGCGCCGCACTCGACTCTCTCTCCCGGGGGCTGAGTGTAGCGGCGATCGACGCGCACGACCTGGCTTTCGGCACCTCCAGATGGAGCTCCAAAATGGCGCACGGCGGCCTGCGCTACCTGGCCAAGGGGCAGGTGGACGTGGCCTACGAGAGCGCGGTCGAGCGCGGCATCCTGCTCCGCAGGACGGCTCCGCACCTGGTCAGAGCGCACCCGTACGTGCTGCCGCTGACGCCGGCCGTCACCCGGCAGCAGGCGGCGCTGGTGATGGCCGGCTACCGGCTGGGCGACGGGCTGCGTGCCGCCGCGCGCACCCAGCGCCGCCTGCTGCCAGGGCCGACCCGGCTCAACGCGGCCCGCGCCCGCACGCTGGCGCCCGTCCTGTCCCGCGA
>NZ_BAAAZP010000130.1:0-2284 GCF_039536965.1 Nonomuraea antimicrobica
GAGCCCGCTGCCCGCCGTCCCGCTCACCGCCACGGTGGCCGACTGCCACTCCGACCACGGACTCGCCACCCCGCCAGCGGTTGAGGTCCGTACTCGCCAGCGGATCAGCCAGCCGTCCTTCAGCTTGCCCGCCGTCACCACCGGCGACTGCACCCAACACGTGATCAGCGCCGAACACGAACCACTGGACACCGCACCGGCGCCCGACCAGATCAACCCCGAACCCTGACCAGCCGCGCCCGGGTCATGCTCGACCTCCGTCTCCAAACGCAACGACCGCGACTCCGGATCAGCCCCATACGCCGAGAACGTCGGCTGCAAAGACGTCAGCGTCCACAATTTCGACGCCGCCTGCCCCGGGGAGGCCGACAGCCCCGACACCACCGGCTTGGAGGTGTCCACCCGGCCCGACTGCCACTCCGACCACGGGCCCGCCACCCCGCCAGCGGTTGAGGTCCGTACCCGCCAGCGGATCAGCCAGCCGTCCTTCAACTTGCCCGCCGTCACCACCGGCGACTGCAACCAACACGTGATCAGCGCCGAACACGAACCACTGGACACCGCACCGGTAGCCGACCAGATCAACCCCGAACCCTGCCCGGCGGCCGAGGGGTCATGCTCGACCTGCGTCTCCAAACGCAACGACCGCGACTCCGGATCAGCCCCATACGCCGAGAACGTCGGCTGCGTCGAGGACAGCGTCCATATGCCTGACACCGCTTGGCCGGGAGAAGCCGACAGCCCCGACACCACCGGCTTGGACGTATCCACCCGGCCCGACTGCCACCTCGACCACGCACCAGTCACCCCGCCGGTGGCGGAGGCTCGCACTCGCCAGCGGATCAGCCAGCCGTCCTTCAACTTGCCCGCCCCTACTACCGGCGACTGCAACCAGCACGTGATCGGCGCCGAACACGAACCACTGGACACCGCACCGGTAGCCGACCAGATCAACCCCGAACCCTGCTCGGCAGCCGACGGGTCATGTTCAACTTGCGTCTCCAAACGCAACGACCGCGACTCAGGATCAGCCCCATACGCCGTAAACGTCGGCTGCAGCGAGGACAGCGTCCACAAACCCGACACCGCCTGCCCAGGAGACGCAGACAGTTCCGAGACGGTCGGCAGGGATACAGCGGATTGAGTCGCGACGTCGCTTGTGGCGTGCGAGAGGGACGCGTTGTCGCTCTCTGCGGAAATCTTGCTCGTTCCGGCGGCTTGTGCCTGCGCGGCAGGAGCCGGCGAGGCGTCGGCTCGTTCTGGTTCTTCCCAAGTCAACGGAGGCGGAGAGTTCAATCCGTCGGTCGCCGGCTTGTCACTAACACTGGGCTCTTTCTCCAACGGCAGCGCGTCCTTCGGCCGCTTGCTGTCGCGATTCTTCGCTACGCCGTCCGGCTGCATGGCCGCCGGATCCACGAGATGCGGAAGGCCATTGGCCGAGCCCGAAGTCTGGGTCGGAGCCGCCGTCGAGGATCCGGCCGCCGGTGATCCAGGAATGTTCAGCCGTGCTGGTGTGGGTTCGGCGGTGACCGCCATGCCTTCCAGGGTGAGAAAGCTGGGCAGGAGCGCCATAACCATGATGACGGCCATGCGAGCCGCCCACCGGGATGGACCGCTCCTGCCCAGCCCTAAACCGCTGCGGCCTGTAACGCTCTCCCGACCCCGTGCACGCAGCATCGCCACGCCTCGCATTTCGCAAAGAAGGAAGCCCCGTATGACCCTGGCGAACGCCATAAGCCAGATGTAAATGACAGGCGCAGTTTTATCGGAACCGCGATCTCGCTACTAGATCTTGACAATTCGATTCCGATGATCAACGGAAGCCGGGCTAAACGCGTCCCGGGAAAAGGCGCTGCTCATGGGATCGCCACCAACATCCCCCACCGTGCGAATGTGATGTAAATCACACCATGCCCGCTGCGTACCGAGACACCCCGACATTGCGGCGTCAGAGCCTACATTTTCCCTAGATATCGAGAGCCTTCGGCTGAAAGCCGGCGACATTCGCTTGCAGGTGCGGGTGCCGATTATTCATCCGGCCAGGTCAGGTGACATGCCGATACTCCTTCAGTACGCCACCGAGTCGATCATGTCGGCGAACGTCGAGCGGCACGATTCCTGTGGGGCCAGTGTCGGGATTGGGGAGTGATCGAGGCGGAGCTGCTTGCCTGAGAGCACGGTGCGGCCGGTGCTCGTTGTAGAAGGTCTCAAACTCCCGCGGCGCGTGGAGGAGATGGCGCTCTTTCCAGATCAAGGTCCGGTCCAGCAGTTCGAGCTGGCAGGT
>NZ_BAAAZP010000131.1:0-5644 GCF_039536965.1 Nonomuraea antimicrobica
CAGCCGGTCGCCCGCGGCGGACAGCCGGTCGCCCGGCTCGCGGCGGTCAGCCGGTCGCCCGGCCGGTGGCGGTCAGCCGGTTACGGCGGCCTGGATGCGGTCGGCGGCCTCGGCGAGGGGGATCTCCGACTTCTCGCCCGAGACGCGGTCGCGCAGCTCCACGACGCCCTGGGAGAGCCCGCGCCCGACCACCACGATCGTCGGCAGCCCCAGCAGCTCGGCGTCCTTGAACTTCACCCCGGGCGAGACCTGCGGCCGGTCGTCGACCAGGACGCGCAACCCGCGCGACTCCAGCTCGGCCCCCAGCTCAAGGGCGGCCTCCACCTGGTTCTCCTTGCCCGTGCCGACGATGTGCACGTCGGCGGGCGCGACCTCGCGCGGCCACACCAGCCCCAGCTCGTCGTACGCCTGCTCGGCGATGACGGCGACCGCCCGGGACACGCCGACGCCGTAGGAGCCCATGGTGATGCGGATGGGCTTGCCGTCGGGGCCGAGCGCGTCGAGCCCGGCGACGTCGGCGTATTTCCTGCCGAGCTGGAAGATGTGGCCGATCTCGATGCCCCGGTCGATGGACAGCTCGGCGCCGCAGCGGGGGCAGGGGTCGCCGGCGCGCACCTCGGCGGCCTCGAT
Source organism: Nonomuraea antimicrobica (assembly GCF_039536965.1). Classification (NCBI taxonomy): domain Bacteria; kingdom Bacillati; phylum Actinomycetota; class Actinomycetes; order Streptosporangiales; family Streptosporangiaceae; genus Nonomuraea; species Nonomuraea antimicrobica. Next base: position 631 of record NZ_BAAAZP010000131.1, read on the forward strand.
GGTGCCGTCGGGGACGAAGTCGCGGCCCGCCACCACGTTGACGGCGTGCTTGCCGGGCTCGTTGGCGCCCGTGACCCACGAGGTGCCGGTGACGACCCGGGGGTCGACGAGGTAGCGGATGCCCAGCTCGCGCAGGACCTGGGGGCCGATGTAGCCGCGTACGAGGCCCGGGTGCGCGGCGAAGTCGTCGGCCTCGAAGATGGCGGGCTCGCCGGGCGCCAGCGCCGCCTCCAGGCGCTTGAAGTCGACCTCGCGATCGCCCGGCAGGCCGACGACCAGCGTCTCGACCTTGTCGGAGCCGGGCGTGGAGACCTTGACCACGACGTTCTTGAGCGTGTCGGCGGCGCTGACGGACAGGCCGTGGTGCTCGTTGAGGTGGGCGACCAGCGTCTCGATGGTCGGGGTGCCGGGCGTGTCGAGGACCCGCAGCGGCGCCGCGTCGTCGATGGGGCGCGCGGCGGGAGCGGTGGTGACGACGGCCTCGGCGTTGGCGGCGTAACCGCAGGAGCGGCAGGCGGCGAACGTGTCCTCGCCGGTCGGCGTGGGCGCCAGGAACTCCTCGGAGGCCGAGCCGCCCATGGCGCCCGACTGCGCGAAGACGATCTTGTACTCGATGCCGAGGCGGTCGAACAGGCGGATGTACGTCTCGCGGTGCAGCTCGTAGGAGCGCTTGAGCCCGTCGTCGTCGAGGTCGAAGGAGTAGGAGTCCTTCATCAGGAACTCGCGACCGCGCAGGATGCCCGCCCTGGGCCGCGCCTCATCGCGGTATTTGGTCTGGATTTGGTAAAGAATTACCGGATAATCCTTGTAGGAGGAGTATTCGCCCTTGACCATGTCGGCGAAGAGCTCCTCGTGCGTGGGGCCGAGGAGATAGTCGCCGCCCTTGCGGTCCTGGAGCCGGAACAGCGTGTCGCCGTATTCGGTCCAGCGGCCGGTGGCCTCGTAGTATTCGCGGGGGAGCAGGGCGGGGAAGAGCACTTCCTGGCCGCCCATGCGGTTCATTTCCTCGCGGACGACCCTCGCGATGTTCTCCAGCACCATCTTGCCGAGGGGGAGCCAGGAGTAGATGCCGGGCGCGACGCGGCGTACGTAACCGGCGCGGACCAGGAGCTTGTGGCTCGGCACTTCCGCGTCTGCCGGGTCGTCCCGCAGGGTGCGAAGAAACAACGACGACATGCGCAGCAACACGGCTACTCCTTGCTCGAACCTGGGATGTGAAGGACTCCAGGCTATCGAGTCGGGGGAGCGCCGCGCTCGCGCTTATCCACCGATCCGGGATCGGCGGGTCGAGCGGGTCAGACGGACGGGGGCACCCAGCCGGTCATGAAGGCGGCCACGCCCGCCGTGATCAGCCCCGAGAACATCGCCGACAGCACCAGAGCGCGCACCCGTCGGCGGACGCTCCTGCGCAGCACGAGCACCAGCGCCACGGACAGCAGCCCGACCACCACCGCGGGACCCGGCCAGAACGACACCTCGGTCTCGATGAAGCCCGGGGTCGCCCGTTCGACCACGTCGGCGAGGAGCGCCGCGCCGACCGCGCCCGCCGCCAGGTCTCCCCAGCCGTCGTCCCTGCGCGTGGCGTAGGCGAGCAGGCCCAGGGCGACGAGCAGGGAGAGGTTCCAGTTGAGCCCGACCGGGCTGACGCCGACGACGTCGATCGGATGGCCGCCGAGCGCGCTCGCGCCCATGGCCGCGACCAGCGTCGACGCCGCCGCCAGGAACGTGGTCAGCAGCGCCCACCCGAACCCGGACGCGGTCGCGCCGACGGCCAGCGACAGGGCGAGATACGCGTAGGGGTCGTAGATCTGGCCGATCCACCGGGGACCGCCTCCGTGGACGAACATGCCGAGCACGCCCACGACCAGCCCCCCGGTGAAGGCCGCCAGCAAATGGCGTTGGATCGCGCGCTGACGCCGGTCGTATTCGGCGAAGTCCGCGTAGTCGATGCTTGTGTGGTTCATGGCTATTTCCCCGGTCAACCCCTCCCCCGTGTTCGGCCGGGGATGACCACTTCCAGATTATGTATCCATCCACAAAAGGCAAATTTCGGTCATCCGTATGCTAACAAGCAACCGCTTGGTTAAGATGCTTCCGTGGCACTTGCCGATGACCTTCGCGCCGTCGTCCGAGCCCATCTCGCCGGGCGGCCCGGCGCGACGTGGCGGGAGTTCTCGCGGGACGTGGGGATCGCGGGGCTGCTCGTCCCCGAGGAGTACGGCGGGGCCGGGTGCGGCCCGGCCGAGCTGGCCGCCGTCGCGGAGGAGCTGGGGCGGGCCCTGTCGCCCCACCCGTTCCTCCAGACGGCCGTGATGGCGGTGGAGGCGCTGCGCCCATGCGCGCGAGGCGACGGGGCGGGCGACGGGGCGGGCGCGGTGCTGGCGGAGCTGGCCGACGGGGCCGTGACCGCGACCGTGGTGCTGCCGGGGGACGGAGAGCTGCGGCTGACGGGAGACCGGCTGACGGGCGAGGTGCCGTACGCGCTGGAGGGCGAGCTGGTGCTCGTCTACGCGGGCGGGGCGCTGGTGCGGGCCGTGCCGTCGGAGCGGACGGCGTACCGGACGATGGACGAGAGCCGCCCGCTGCAGCGGCTCGCCTTCCACGACGCCCCGGCACGGCGGCTGGGTGACGGCACGTCGTGGGCCCGCGTACGCGACATGGGGATCGCGGCGCTGGCGGCCGAGCAGGTGGGCGGGGCACAGCGGTGTCTGGACCTGGCGGTCGAGCACGCCGGGCGGCGGCAGCAGTTCGGGCGGCCCATCGGGTCGTTCCAGGCGATCAAGCACAAGCTTGCCGATCTGCTGCTGCTGGTGGAGTCGGCCAGGTCGGCGGCCGGGGCGGCGGCCGGGGACCCGGTGGCCGCGGCCGTGGCGGGGTCGTACTGCACGGAGGCGTACCTGACGGCGGCGGGCGAGAACATCCAGGTGCACGGAGGGATCGGGGTGACGTGGGAGCATCCCGCGCACCGGTACCTCAAGCGGGCCACCTCCGACGCCCAGCTCTTCGGGCCGCCGCAGGCGCACCGGGCCCGGCTGGCGGCGCACGTGTTCGGCGAGGACGCGCGATAGCGCCTCCCGGCCCCGGGCGGGCGGAGGTCAGCCGCCGAGCAGCTCTTCCCAGGGATGGCGGGCGTTGGTGCGGCGGGTGGTGTCGAGGGCTTCTGCCAGACGCCAGAAACCGGCGCGGTCGCGCATGCCCGCCCGCCCCAGCGGGTCGATCGCGCGCAGCTCGAAGCGGACGCCCATCACGTCGAGCACCGCCGAACGCTCGTTGCCCGGCCCCGCCGGGGTGACCAGGCAGCCGTCGTGGTCGGGGTCGCGGACCTGATCGGCCAGCAGGGCGGCGACCTCCGAGGCGTACGGGCCGTCGCGCCACTCGATGTGCCAACTGTGGTCGGAGCCGCGCCACCACGTCAGGTCGCGGCACGACTCGACGAATTCGGCCTCGGTCGCCAGCGCGGCCATCACCCGGCCGAACGCTTCGTACCTGCGGGCGCTGGTGAGCGAGAGCTCGTCGCCCTGGTCGGGGACCGTGCCGCCCGTCGGCCGCCGCAGCGCGTGCTTTCGCTTCACGAGCATCACTTTGATCGCCGCCGCGCCCTTCCCGCAAGTCTTTGCCGCTGATACGCTCTACCAAGCGAGCGCTTGGTTTCCTACTTCGCCGGAGGCGCGATGACGTCCCTACGGATCAGCCTGGGATATGAGCTGGAGGTCCGCGGTCGCACCCGCGAAGTGGAGCAGCAGGCGTTCCAGAACGTGATCGACCAGGTCGTGCTGGGCGACCGGCTGGGCTACACCGCTGCCTGGTTCGTGGAGCACCACTTCACCAGGGGCTTCTCCCACTCCTCCGCGCCCGATCTGGTCCTGGCCGCCATCTCGCAGCGCACGGAGCGGATCCGCCTGGGGCTCGGGGTGGTGCTGCTGCCGTTCCAGTCCCCCGTCCGCACGGCCGAGCGCGTGGCCACGCTGGACGTGCTGAGCGGCGGGCGGGTCGACTTCGGCACCGGCCGCGGGGCCTCGCCCCTGGAGTACCAGGCGTTCCAGCGGCCGTTCGAGAGGTCGCGGCAGATCTGGGAGGACTCGCTGGAGGCCACGCTGGCCATCTGGCAGGCCGACGGCGAGCCCGTCAGCCGCTCGAACGAGTTCTTCGAGATCCCCGACGTGGCCGTCTACCCGCGCCCGGTCCAGCACCCTCATCCGCCGGTCTGGGTGGCCTCCACCTCGCTGGAGGGCTACCTGGCCGCGGCCAGGCACGGCTACAACCTGCTCGGCATGACCATGCTCAAGGGCATCGACGACGTCGCCGCCGACATCGCGAAATACCGGGAGTGCCTGGCGGAGCGGGGCTTCGACCCCGACTCCCGCCGCGTCGCGCTCATGATCCCCTGGTACGTCGCCCCCACCCGCGACGAGGCCATCGCCACGGCCGCCGACCCCGTCCTGTGGTACATCCGCCGCCAGGTCAACCTCGTCACCCCGCCCGGCTACTACGACGCCCGCCACGCCACCCACCGGGTGCTCGGGCAACTCGCGGCCGGGCTGCCGCCGGAGGAGTCGATGGCCACGCTGCGCGAGCACCTGATGGTGGTCGTGGACGACGTGGAGGGCTCGCGCAAGGCCCTGGCCAGGATCGCCGAGGCCGGCGCGACGGACCTGATCATCCAGGCGCAGGTGGGCGGGCTGGCGCACGAGCGGGTGTGCGCGTCGATGACGTCGTTCATGAGAGACGTGTTCATGAACGACGCGATCACGGACGACCCCGTCACGAACGACGCCGTCGCGAAGGACGCCGTCGCGAAGGACGTGATGAGCTGATGGCCCGCTGGCTGACCCGGGACGACCTCGGGGCCGCCGGCGGCTCCGCCACCGGACTGCTGCTCGTCTCCCCCGACGCGGCGAGCGTGATCCCGCTGGGGCCGGACGACCGTGCGGCGGCGAGCGCGCTGGCCGCGGCGGCGCTGCGGGAGGCGGGGGTCGGCGGGCACGACCGGGTCGTGGTGGCACTAGCCGAACCG
>NZ_BAAAZP010000132.1:0-7318 GCF_039536965.1 Nonomuraea antimicrobica
CGCTTGTCCTCACCCATTTCGAGCACGACTACCTACCGGGAATTCGCTGAGATCACGTCAGTGATCATCATGGTGCAGGGCGCCGGATTAGAGGATGCTATCAAATCCGGCGCACGGGCCTGAATCTCTCCATGTAACCCTTGGTCGGCCACGGCTGGTCAAGGGTTACATTTTCCCCATTAGGTTGCGCCACAACAACGAAGGGGTATCAACGTATTTATGGCGTTCTTAGCTCGTCCGTAGCGAGGTCCCAGAAGGACCTGTAACGATTAGCCCCAGGCAGCCATGGTGCGACATACCAGGCCTCCCACTCACCTTCAGCGGTGCTAACGTGGGGATTGAGGAGAGCCGCTCCGTCATCCCAGTATCCGATTAGAAGGGTGTCGGGCACATACTCCCCTCTGTAATGGATGGAGTCCTGCTCCCGTCCGTAGACGTAGTAGAGCTCGTCGGGCACGCTCCAGGAGTTCTCCCGCTTGGGTGCCGACCAGCTCTCAACCATCGAGGGATCGACATCACGCACCCAGCCGACTTCCTCGACACGCAGCAGACAGCAGTCATCGTCGCTGCCCCACCCGTCGGCGAACAGGAGAAACTGTCGATAACTAGGCGGTAGCCCCACACCCAGCCCCTCTTCAAGCTCGGTGACCTCGTCTTCGGTAGCCGGGGAACGCAGAGCGCCGAGTGGGCTGATCGTCGGGTGATCCGAACTTTCAGCCGCCGGATGCCTTCTGGGGAAGCGTTCAGACCAGGCGTATCGGGTATTCATGTGACGAAGATATCCCGTTCGAGTGGCTGTCGCATGTGCAGTACAAAGCTATGCGCAGGGCACTTTCTTGACAGCATCGCTGAGCCCTACACCGACTGCGCAGACGTGGAGGACTCTGCTGGTTAACTCGTTTGGGTGCAGCTCTTCCTCAGTGACTGGAGCGATCAGGCCGTGAGGGAGTATCCGTCCTGGTAGTCGTTCTGGTGGACCCGTTCGTGTTGTCGGGCGAGGTGAAAACGCCAGTATTCGTCGAGGTCACCCGTTGGTGATCAGGGCGCGGAGTTTCAGAACCGCTTCGGCTCCGGCCAGGCCCCAGCGTGCCCCGGCGAGGTCGAATCGTCGGCGATCAGATGGCGGCAGGCGCCTTCGATCACGCCGGTCGCGATCGGCCATCCCTGTACCGCTTCATAACTCATCTCAGGGCGTTTGATCTGCGGTTTTGACCTGCGGAGGTGGTTCGGGCAAGATCGCCGCTTGTGTCGGTTCGTTTGTTGTATCTGATCCTGATTCGGGTGTTCGGCTGGCCGGTGTTGCTGGGACGTAGTCAGTCGTCCAAAGACGTCGAGATCATGGTGCTCCGACATGAGGTGGCCGTGCTGAGGCGTCAGGCCGAAGCCGGACTGGGCTGATCGGATGGTCCTGTCGGCGTTGTCTCGCTTCCTGCCGACGATGCTGAGAGCTCATCGGCTTGTCACTCCGGGAACGCTGCTGGCCTGGCATCGCCGGTTAGTTAAACGCGCGTGGACCTACCCTCACCGCTCTGGCCGTCCCGCAACGAGCACGGAAATCCGGGACCTGGTAGTCCGTCTGGCAGGCGAGAATCCGACGTGGGGGTATCGGCGGGTGCACGGCGAGCTGGTTCGGCTCGGTATTCAGCTCAGCGAAGCGACCGTATGGCGGATCCTGCGGGCCCGCCGGCCCGGTCCGGTTCCCAGGGACATGGACACCTCGTGGCGAACGTTTCTGCGCCTGCAAGCGAAAGGGCTGATGGCCTGTGACTTCTTCCACGTAGACACGATCTCCTTGAAGCGCTTGTACATCTTGTTCGTGATGGAGGTGGCGACGCGGCGCGTGCACGTTCTGGACGTGACGGCCAACCCGACCGGCGCGTGGACGACTCAGCAAGCCCGTAACTTGCTCATGAATCTAGGCGAGAGGATCAACTCGTTCCGGTTCCTCATCCGTGACCGTGACGCCAAGTTCATCGCCGCCTTCGACGAGGTCTTCACCGCCGAGACCATCGCGGTGGTGAAGACGCCGCCGCAGACGCCTCGAGCCAATTCCTACGCCGAACGCTGGGTCCGCACCGTACGAGCCGAATGCATCGATCGGATATTGATCTGCGACGAGCGGCACCTTCGGTCGGTCCTGGACGAGTACGTCAAGCACTACAACGGTCATCGACCGCATCAATCCCGCCAGCAACGCCCACCTGATCACGACGACCGGATTGTCGTGCCGATGGAAGGCCGTATCAAGCGTCGAGGGGTGCTCAGCGGAGCGATCAACGAGTACCACCGAGCTGCCTAACTGACCCGACGAAACACCAGCTCAGACCACGTGCACGAGTTTTGAATCGGTGCAAGGTCGAACAGCGGCCTTCCCATGGGGCGCCGGAGGGACCGTTCGGGCGTGCGAGCACGCGCCGAGCACAGCGGCGCCATCTCTATCTGTGGTCTGGAGCGCGGAATCATTCTGCACAGCCGCGATTCAATGATCATAGGGTGTCCGCCGTGCTCGGTGCATGCTCGCACGCCCCGTCACGCGTCGTCAGGGCCCGGCACCGCCTGACACGCAATGTGCGCGGAGGTGGCACGAACCACCATCAAATGACACCCCGCGATACTAAAGGATCTTGCTTCTAATCCGACGGTCGCAGGTTCGAACCCTGCAGGGCGCACTTTGATCATGTTCTGACCTGCGGTGATGCGGGATCGGATGCGTTCCGGAATTTTCTTCTGGCGTTTGCGTGCTCCATGTGTGCTCGCGTGCACAAACCCCGCACACGCCATGATCCATTCGGTATCTCCGGCTGCTGTGGGGAGAGCAGGGGCCCCGCCTCGCGGTAAGAAGGCGGCGAGTGCGGGGCCGGATGCTTTATCCGACTGTCAGCTTCTCAGTGAGATGAGTTTCCCGGGTTCGGTCTGGTGTTCCTCGTCGAACAGCAGGGCTGCGGTCTTCTCGGCCGCCGCTGTGGCGACTTGTGGGTAGACGGAGGTGTAGGTGTCGGCGGTGAAGGCGCTGGAGGTGTGGCCGAGCGTTTCCTGTACTACTTTCATCTCTACCCCGGCGGCGAGCATGAGTGAGGCGGCTCCGTGGCGTAGGTCATGGAGCCTGATGGGCGGCAGTGCGCCTGCCGAAAATTGCCCATGGGCGCTCGGGATAAGGACGTGGAAATACTCGCCCTACGCCACCAGATCGCCGTCCTTGAACGCCAACTCGGCGCCGACACCAGAGTGAGATTCGCACCCGAGGACCGGGCCTTTCTCACCGCTCTCCTGGCCTCGCTGCCCCGCGAGGTCCTGGGCCGACTGCGGCTTCTCGTCCGCCCGGATACCGTCCTGCGCTGGCACCGCGATCTGATGCAACGGCGTCACGCCCGTACCTGCCGGGCGAAGCGGCCTGGGCGCCCGCCCACGGTCGGCTCCATCCATGCTCTCGTCCTGTGTCTGGTTCGGGAGAACCCTGGCTGGGGCTATCGGCGGGTGCATAGTGAGCTCGCCACGCTCGGCATCAAGGTCGCGCCGTCCACGGTGTGGGAGATCCTCAAGCAGGCAGGTGTTGATCCGGCCCCCAAGCGGGCGTCCACCACGTGGGGCGATTTCCTGCGCTCGCAAGCCGACGCCCTGCTGGCTTGCGATTTCATCGAGACCGTCACCTTGGACGGGCAGCGCCAGTACATCCTGGCGGTCATCGAGCACGCCAGCAGGCGCATTCGAGTGCTGGGCACCACCGCTCACCCGACCGCCGACTGGGTGATCCAGACGATCAGGAATCTCGTGATGGACCTGGAGGAAGCGAACTGCTGGCCACGCTTTCTGATCCGAGACCGTGATGGGAAGTTCCCCGCCCTCATGGACGGAATCCTCGCCGACGCAGGCATCCAGACCGTACTCACCGGTATCCGGATGCCCCGAATGAATTCCATCATGGAGCGATGGGTGCAGTCCTGCCGAAACGAACTCCTGGACCGCTGCTTGCTCTGGAACGAACGCCACCTGCGGCACGCCCTGCGCGAGTACGAAGTGTTCTATAACCGGCACCGAGCCCATCAAGCCCTGAACCAATCCGCCCCGCTGCGTACCGTCCCGGACCCGATCACGGATCCAGAGCGAATCACCGACATGAACATACGCCGACGAGACCGGCTTGGCGGCGTCCTTCACGAGTACTCACATGTCGCTTGACCTACATGGATGGAATTTTCGGCAGGCGCAATGCCGTACATGATCGCTTCGGTGGCGAACAGCCTTCGAAAGTCGTGCGGGACGAAGTCCAGTGGCCTGCCGTCGGTGCCGGTAATCCCGGCGGTGGTGAAAGCCTTGGTGATCAGGGTGCGAATGCCCGAGATCGGGATTGGCCGGGTCTCCAACCCGACGCGGTGCTGGAACAGCAGCGGCATCGGTGGGTTCCAGGTCTTCTCGTATTGGTCGTAGGCAATCGCGAGCGGGACGCTGCCATCGGGGGTGCGGATCCGGCAGATGACGGCTGAAAGCACATCGGCCAGCTCAGGCGCGATGACGAGCAGTCGCTCCTCGTCGGTCTTGGACGGGGCGACTGACAGCAGCGGGACGAGTTCGCCGCTGGCGGGCATTCGGTATTGGACCAGGCTGTGATGTGAGAACTCGGTGAGCTCTTCGATGCGGATTCCGGTCATCCGCAGCACCTCAACCGCTGCCCAAGCCCAGAAGGCGTTGTCCTCCTCGCGGGTGAGGTCGCGGCGTTTCCCGGTCCGCGGGTCTTCAGCCCAGACTCGCGGCGACGGCCGTTGCATAGTGGCGCGGCGCAGCTACAGCCAGATCACCGTCCGGACGAACCGGTACTCGGTCCCGGCCCGGTTCATCGGCCGCCAACTGCGGGTCATGCTGCACGCCTCCCACCTGATCGTCTATGACGGGCAGCAGGTCGTCGCCGAGCACGATCGGTTGTTCGCCAAGGGCGGCCGGCGCCTGGAGCTGGACCACTATCTGGAGGTCCTGATCCGCAAGCCCGGCGCGCTGCCGGGCGCGACCGCTCTGGAGCAGGCGCGGGCCGCGGGCAAGTTCACCCCGGTTCACGACACTTGGTGGGCGGCGGCTTGCAAGGCCCACGGCGACCGTGACGGCACCCGCGCGCTGATCGAAGTGCTGCTCCTAACCCGTCACATCCCTACCGAGCATCTGGTCACCGGCCTGGCCGCCGCGCTGCGGGCCGGCGCCCTCACCGCGGACGCGGTCGCCCTGGAGGCCCGCAAAGCCGCTGAGGAAGACGAACAAGCCGCTCCCGAGCCCGCCCAGCACGACAACCACGAGGCAACGGTGACGTTCCTGACCGAACGGCGCCTGGTCCAGCTTCCCGCGACACCCGGCCGCTGCCCTCGGTGACGGCCTATGACCAGCTCCTCAAACGCGCCCGGGCGCCCGGCGAGCGCCCAGCCCAAGGAGGAACACCATGAGCGTCCCCCACCGCGGCATGACCGAACAGGCCACCCAGGCCTCCATCGATCAGGCCTGCCGGATGCTCCGCCTGCCCAGCATCCGCACCGCCTTTCCCGAATTGGCCGAGCAGGCGACCCGCGAGCAGATGTCCTACCTGGGATTCCTCGCCGAACTCTTGCTGACCGAATGCGACGACCGCGCTCGCCGCCGCTCTGAACGCCGCATCAAGGCCGCCCAGTTTTCCCGGCGACAAGTCCCTGCGCGCCTTCGACTTCCACGTCAACCCCAACATCGATCCCGCCACCATCCACACGCTCGCCACTTGCGAATGGGTGAAAAAGGGCCAGCCCCTCTGCCTGATCGGCGACTCCGGCACCGGCAAGTCCCACCTGCTCATCGCCCTCGGGACCGAGGCCGCAATGAAGGGCTACCGGGTCCGCTCCACCCTCGCCACCAAGCTCGTGAACGAACTCGTCGAGGCCGCCGACGACAAGGTCCTAGCCAAGACCGTCGCCCGCTACGGACGCGTCGACCTGCTCTGCATTGACGAACTCGGCTACATGGAACTCGACCGGCACGGCGCCGAACTCCTCTTCCAGGTCCTCACCGAACGCGAAGAGAAGAACAGCGTCGCCATCGCCAGCAACGAGTCCTTCTCCGGCTGGACCCGCACCTTCACCGACCCGCGCCTCTGCGCCGCGATCGTCGACCGGCTCACCTTCGCTGGCAACATCATCGAGACCGGCACCGACTCCTACCGCCTTGCCCAAACCCGAGCCAGAGCCGAACAAGCCAGCTGACCACACTCACAGGGGTGGGACTGGAATACGCCAGAAACCTGCCGTGGTGACCGGTAAGCGCTGGTCAGCGGGTGGCCGAGCTTGGACTGACCAGATCACTCCGTCACGGGCAGGCACTCGGCGAGCAGGTCGACGACGTCGCGCCAGGCTCGCTGCGCGTGCCGTGGGTGGTAGCCGACGCCGGGGACCACGGTGTGGTCGACCGGCGGGTGGTGGAAGGCGTGCAAGGCGCCGCCGTAGACCACGAGGCGCCAGTCGACGCCCGCGGCCTGCATCTCGGCGGTGAACGCGTCCCGTTGCGCGGGCGGCATGATCGGGTCTTCCGACCCGACCCCGGCCCACACCGGGCAGCGAATGCGCGCGGCCTCGCCCGGTCGGCCCGTGGTCAGTGCGTTGACTGTCCCGATGGCGCGGAGGTCGACGCCGTCGCGCCCGAGTTCCAGCCCGATGGCGCCCCCGGTGCCGTAGCCGACGGCGGCGATCCGGTCGAGGTCGGTCCGCGGTTCGGCGCGCAGCACGTCGAGCGCCGCGTGGCCGATGCCCCGCATCCGGTCGGGGTCGGAGAGCAGCGGCATGCAACGGGCCAGCATCTCCTCGGGGTCGGTGAGCAAGCGCCCGCCGTGGAGGTCGAAGGCCAGCGCCACGTATCCCAGCTCGGCGAGCGCATCGGCTCGGCGGCGCTCGACGTCGCTGAGCCCTGGGCCCTCTGGTCCGAGCAGCACAGCGGGGCGGCGCCCGGTGCCGGAGGGCAGCGCAAGGTGCCCGATCATCGTCAGGCCGTCGGCCGGGTACTCGACCGTGCGGGTTGTCACTGTCGTCATGAGACTGGACTGTAGTGATCGTCGAGCCCGGTCGGGCCGGTGTTCACCGCTGGCAGAGTTCACCGCTGGCAGAACAGCGCGGGTGTGCCTCTGAAATGCGGCGATGGCTCACAAGGTCCGTCACAAACCCCGTTCTCGCGGCAGCGTTATCGGATCATCTGCCCTGGCCACGGTGCTGGAGACTGACTCTCGCGGCAGGTTTCTGGCATATTCCGGCCCTGCGGGTGCCGAATATTCATCCGTGCAGGTCATGGAGGTGATGCACTCTCTTGTGCTCCCGTCGTGAGCCCC
>NZ_BAAAZP010000133.1:0-10482 GCF_039536965.1 Nonomuraea antimicrobica
ACGCCCCCAACTCCCCCAGCGCGAACCCCACCAACTCCACCGCGCACGACACACCACCCCACACCGCCAACCGGTCACCCCGCGACACCCCCGGGCAACCCGCCACCACCGCATCCCCCAGCGCCCAGGCCCGCGCACCCCCACGCAGGCCCTGACCCACCCACATCACCAGATCGTCGTCCCCGCACGCCGCCCGTAACTCACCGGCCGTACGCAACTCCCTGATCACAAGATCGCCCCGGGCCGATACGCCGCCGCCTCCGGATGCGCCGCCACGACCTCACCCACCGCCTGCGACACCGCCTCCACCTGATCAGCCGCCGCACCCGTGAACGACACCCGATCCGCCAGCAACCCCTCCAACCCCGCCCGATCCAACGGGAACCGCTCATCGGCCGCCAGCAGATCCAGCAACTCGTTCGCCGCCCCACGCGAACGCATCGCCAGCGCCGCCGCCAGCGCATGCTCCTTGATCACCTCATGCGCCTGCTCCCGCCCCATCCCCGCCCGCACCGCCGCCATCAACATCTTCGTCGTCGCCAGGAACGGCAGATAACGCCCCAGCTCAGCCGCGATCACCGCCGGGAACGCGCCGAACTCGTCCAGCACCGTCAACATCGTCTCCACCAGCCCGTCGAAGGCGAAGAACGCATCCGGCAACGCCACCCGGCGCACCACCGAACACGACACATCCCCCTCGTTCCACTGATCACCCGCCAACTCACCCACCATCGAGGCGTAACCACGCAACACCACGGCCAGCCCGTTCACCCGCTCACACGAGCGCGTGTTCATCTTGTGCGGCATCGCCGAGGAGCCCACCTGCCCCTCCTTGAACCCCTCGGTCACCAGCTCGTGCCCCGCCATCAACCGGATCGTCCTGGCCAGCGACGACGGCGCCGCCGCCAACTGCACCAGCGCCGTCACCACCTCGAAGTCCAGCGACCGCGGATACACCTGCCCCACACTCGTGAACCGGTGCTCGAACCCCAGATGAACGGCCACCCGCCGCTCCAGCTCCGCCAGCTTGCCCCGATCACCACCCAGCAGATCGAGCATGTCCTGAGCCGTGCCCACCGGCCCCTTGATCCCCCGCAACGGGTAACGCCCGACCAGCTCCTCCAGCCGCCGATACGCCACCAGCAACTCATCGGCCGCCGACGCGAACCGCTTGCCCAGCGTCGTCGCCTGCGCCGCCACATTGTGCGAACGCCCCGCCATCACCGTCGCCTCGTGCGCCTCCGCCAGCGTCGCCAACCGCGCCAGCAACGCCACCACCCGATCACGCACCAGCAGCAGACTGTCGCGGATCTGCAACTGCTCGACGTTCTCGGTCAGATCACGCGAGGTCATCCCCTTGTGCACCTGCTCATGACCGGCCAGCGCGTTGAACTCCTCGATCCTGGCCTTCACATCGTGCCGGGTCACCCGCTCCCGCTCGGCGATCGAGGCCAGATCGACCCGCTCCACCACCTTGCCGTAGTCGGCGATCGCCCCATCGGGCACCGCCACCCCCAGCTCGGCCTGCGCCCGCAACACCGCCAGCCACAACCGCCGCTCAGCGACGATCTTGTACTCGGGGGACCACAGACGGGCCAGCTCCGGCGAGGCGTAGCGGCCGGCCAGGACATTGGGGATACGCGGCTTGGAAGTCACGTTGGACAAGTGTATTCACACAAGACCGGCCGCCCAGCACGCAGACCCCCGCCCGTCGCCGAGAGGTTCTTGAAGGAGGGAACGGCTGTGCGCACCGACCCACGGCCTTTACAAAGTAGATCAACAATACCGGAACGCCCCGGCGGGCCAGGCCCGCCGGGGCGTCGTCACGGAAACGAGGGTCACGCCGGGTGAGCGGCCAGGTCCTCCTTGCCCGCCCCAGTGCCGGCCCCCGCGCCGGCCTGCTCCGCCCGCGGCCCGGACGGCGCCGCGTGCCGCGGCCCCCGGTCCCGCTTGCGGGTCACCACCACGTACAGCGTCGGCACCAGCACCAGCGTCAGCAGCGTCGAGGAGATCAAGCCGCCGATCACCACGATGGCCAGCGGCTGCGAGATGAACCCGCCAGAACCCGTCACCCCCAGCGCCATCGGCGTCAGCGCGCAGATCGTGGCCACCGCGGTCATCAGGATCGGACGCAGCCTGCGCCGGCCACCCTCGATCACCGCGTCCACCACGCTCATGCCCTGATCCCGGTACTGGTTGATCAGGTCGATCAGCACGATCGCGTTCGTCACCACGATGCCGATCAGCATCAGCATGCCGATCAGCGCCGGCACGCCCAGCGCCGTGTCCGTCGCCACCAGCAGCCCGATCGCGCCCGTCGCCGCGAACGGGATCGACACCAGCAGGATCACCGGCTGGATGAAGCTGCGGAACGTCGCCACCATGATCAGGAACACGATCGCGATCGCCGCCAGCATCGCCATCCCCAGGTCGCTGAACGCGTCCGCCTGGTCGGCCGACACGCCGCCGATCTCGTACGACGCCCCCGCGCCCAGCGACAGCCCGTCCAGCTTCGCCGTCAGGTCCTGCGTCACCGCGCCCAGGTTCCCCGCGTCGGCGGCCTTGGCCGACACCGTCGCGGAACGCTCGCCGTCGATCCTGGTCACCTGCGTCGGCCCGGCCACCTCACGCACGTCGGCCACCGACGACAGCTCCACCAGCCCACCGGCCGTCGGGAGCTTGAGGTCCTCGATCGCCTTCACGTCGTCCGGCGCGTCCGCGCCGCGCAGCACCAAATCGCTCGACCGGCCGTCCAGCGTCACCTGACCCAGCGGCGCACCGCGGAACGCCTGCGCCACCGCCTGCCCGATCTGCGCGTCCGACAGGCCGCGCTCGGCCGCCTTCTCCCGGTCCACCACGACCTCGACCCGCGGCGCGCTCGTCTCCAGGTTCGACGACAGGTCACGCAGACCCGAAACCTCGCCCATCGCGGTCTTCACCGCGTCGGTCGCCGTACGCAGCGTCTCGGTGTCCGGCGCCCGCACGATCACGTCGATGGTGTCGGAGGCGAAACCGCCACCGCCCGCACCGCCGACGGTCACCTCGCCCACATCCGACAGGCCCGCGACCCGCTCACGCAGCTCCCGCTCGACCCGCGCGGTGTCGGTGCCGTCGGCCAGCGTGACCGAGTACGACGCCCGGTCCGCGCCGCCGCCCGCGCCGCCCATCATCGAGTTGCCGCCACCCACATTCACCTGGTACGACTCCACGCCGTCCAGGTCCTCCAGCACGCCCTCGACCCGCTCGGCCGCCTTGTCGGTGGTCGCCAGGTCCGTGCCCACCGGCATCCGCTGCGTCAGCGACAGCGTGTTCTGCCCCGAGGAGTCCAGGAAGTTCGTCTGCAGCCCGCCCGCCAGGCCCATCGTCCCGACGAACACCGCCACCCCGATCAGGATGGTCACCAGCTTGAACCGCGTCGCGAACCGCAGCACCGGCAGGTACGCCCGCTGCAACGGCGAGCGCAGCTCCTTGGCCTCGGCCTCCTCACGCTGCTTGCGCGCCTGCTCCGGCGTCAGCTCCGGC
Organism: Nonomuraea antimicrobica; assembly: GCF_039536965.1. Taxonomy (NCBI): domain Bacteria; kingdom Bacillati; phylum Actinomycetota; class Actinomycetes; order Streptosporangiales; family Streptosporangiaceae; genus Nonomuraea; species Nonomuraea antimicrobica. Next base: position 3,523 of record NZ_BAAAZP010000133.1, read on the forward strand.
GCCTTGAGGAACCAGAACGCCAGCACCGGCACCACCGTCAGCGACACCACCAGCGAGGCCAGCAACGCCACCGCCACCGTGATCGCGAACGGGCTGAACAGCTCGCCCACCATGCCACCGACCACCGCGATCGGCGCGAACACCGCCACCGTCGTCAGCGTCGAAGCCGTCACCGCACCCGACACCTCACGCACCGCGGTCAGGATCGCCTGCAGCTTCGCCTCGCCGTAGGCCAGATGTCGCTTGATGTTCTCCAGCACCACGATCGAGTCGTCGACCACCCGGCCCACCGCGATCGTCAGCGCGCCCAGCGTCAGCATGTTGAGCGAGTAGTCGCCCACCCACAGCACGATCAGCGCGATCACCACCGACAGCGGGATCGACACCGCCGTCACCAGCGTCGAACGCACCGACAGCAGGAACACCAGGATGACCAGCACCGCGAACGCCAGACCCAGCAGCCCCTCCGTGGTCAGGCTCTCGATCGACTGCTCCACGAACGGCGCCTGGTCGAACACCACCGACACCGCCGTGTCCGACGAGTCGCCCAGCGCCTTGGTCAGGTCGGGCAGCCTCTCCCTGATGTCGTGCGAGATCGACACCGCGTTCCCGTCGGGCACCATCGTCACCGACACGCCCAGGCTCGTCCTGCCGTCCGTACGGGTGATCGTCGTCGAGTCGGCCAGCCCGCGCGTGATCTCCGCCACGTCGCCCAGCTTCACCGGCTTGAGCGGCTTGGGCTGCGCCGCCTGAGCCTGTGCCTGTGCGGCGGCCTGGCTCGGCTGGCCGGTCGGCGGGCGGCCCTGCTGGGGCTGCGCCTGGGCCTGCGGCTGCGGCTGCGCGGGCGTCAGATACAGGTCCTTCAGCTTGGCCACCGAGTCGACCCGCGTCCCCACCTGCACGGTCAGCGACTGGCCGTCGGAGGTCAGCGTCCCGGCCGGGATCGGCGTGCCGTTCGCCTTCAGCACGTCCGGGATCTGCGCCGCCGACACCCCCGCCCGCGTCATCTTCCCGGAGTCCGGCTTGATCGTCACGACCTCGTCGCGGGTGCCCGTGACCGACGCCTCCCGTACGCCGTCCACGCTCTGCAACTCCGGCACCACGATGCGGCGCAGCTTGTCGGCCATCGCCCGCTCGTCGCCGCCGTCGCCCACCGCCAGCACCAGCACCGGCAGGTCGTCGGTGTTACCCGCCACCACCTGCGGATCCACGCCGTCCGGCAGCGTCACCCCGTTGACGGCCTGCTGCATCTTGTTCAGCGAGCCCTCGATGTCGGTGCCGTACTCGAAGGCCACCTGGATCTGCGCCAGGCCCTCCTTCGACGTCGAGGTCATCTGCTCCATCCCGGCCAGGCCCTGGAAGGAGTCCTCAAGCGGGGCCGTAACCTGGTCCTCCACGATCTCCGGCGACGCACCGGGATACGCGGCGATCACGAAAGCGCCGGGAAACGACAAAGACGGCAGCAACTGCTGATTCAACTGCGGGATCGTGAACACGCCGAACGCGCTGAGCACGAGCGACACCAATATCACCAGGCTGCGGTTGAGCAGACTCAACCGGGCGAATGCGGACATAGGCTCCCCCTCCAAGAGTTCGCCCCAGACTAACACTTCGCCTCGTACGAATATTTAGAGGAGTCAAGCATTCCTGATAACCTTCTCAGGAAGCGAGAGGTGAGCGTGAGCAACGAACGCGAAGACCTGATCCAGCGGATCACCGAGACACAGCGGAGCCTCGGGCGACTGTTCGCCCAGCAGCACTCCCCGCTGTTCGACTCCAACCTCACCATGAGGCAGCTCAAAGTCATCGTGATCCTGGCCCTGAACGGCTCCGCCTCCGGACAGGACCTCGCCCACAGCCTCGGCGTCGGCCTCGGCACCGTCACCGGCATCGTCGACCGACTCGTCGCCCACGGCCTCGTCAGCCGCCACGAGGATCCGCACGACCGCCGCGTACGCCGCGTCGAGCTCACCCCGGCCGGGACCCGGCTCATCGAGGACATCAACAACGTCGGCAGCGAACACTACCGCCGCATCATGGACCACCTCGACACCGACACCCTGCGCGCCCTCGACCGGGTCACCCGCACCATCCGCACCGTCGCAGAGAAGCTCTCCGCCACCGGCGAATGACCGGGCACGCCACCGGCGAATGGCCAGGCGGGCCACCGGTTCTCCCTGCCGACGACCACCCGGTCCGCTCGGGCCCTCCCCCGGTTCGCAGCCGATCGGCGCCCTTTACGTTGTAGATTTCTCCGCAGGCTCCCGGGAAACCAGGTTCTCCGCGGGCTCCCGGGAGTTCAGGCGGGACAGGACCGGCGGCAGCGCACCCTCGTACACGACCGTCAGCCGCCGCGTCGCCCGCGTCACCGCCACGTACAGGTCCTGGCCGCCCATCGGCGACTGCCCCAGGATGCCCGCCGGGTCCACCACCACGACCGCGTCGAACTCCAGCCCCTTGGCCTGACCCACCGTCAGCACCGCCACCGGCGCGTCCAGGTCACCCCCGGGGAACAGGCCCGACACCCGCGCGTGCAGCGCGTCCGGCGTCACCACGCCCACCCGGCCCTCCCCCGCCGCGGCGCCGATCTCGGCCAGCTCCGCCGCCACCAGCTCCGGCAGCCCCACCGGCCAACCCGCCGCCGCCAGGCGCACCGCCCGCGGCTCGGCCTCGCCCTCACGCACCGACACCGGCGGAACCTGCTCCGGCGCGAACGCCGCCAGCACGTCGGCGGCCACCCGCATGATCTCCACCGGCGTGCGGTAGTTGACCTCCAGCCGCTCCACCCGCCAGCGCCCCTCCAGGTACGGGTCCAGCACCTCGCCCCACGAGCGCGCCCCCGCCGCCGACCCCGTCTGGGCCAGATCGCCCACCACCGTCAGCGACCTGGCCGGCACCCGGCGCATCACCATCCGCCAGGCCATCGGCGACAGCTCCTGCGCCTCGTCCACGATCACGTGGCCATAGGCCCAGCCGCGATCGGCCGCCGCCCGGTCGGCCGTGGTCAGATCGGCGCCGTCGTCGGCATGCCGGCCGGCCAGCACGTCGGCCCGGTCGAAGACGCCCGCCTCGGCCACGCCCGTCGACGTGAGCACCTCCGCCGCGTACAGCTCCTGCTCGGCTTGCTCCGCCCCCGCCAGCCGGGCCGCCACCCGGCGCGCCGAGTCGTCCTCGCCCAGCAGCTCGGCCGCCTCGTCCAGCAGCGGCACGTCGCTCACCGTCCACTCCGCCCCCGGCGAACGGACCAGCTCCCGCCACTCCAGCCCGGACGGCGCCGCCGCCTCCAGCTCCTCCGGCGAGGCCAGCAACCCGGCCACGAACCGCTGCGGCGTCAGCTCCGGCCACAGGCCGTCCACCGCCCGCCGCACCACCGGCTCCTCCCACAGCCGGCGCGAGGCCAGGTCGAGGTCCAGCTCGTCCAGATCGCCCTCCAGGTCCAGCGGCTCGCTCAGCTCCGGCTCACCCTCGACCTGAAGGTCCTCGATGTGCAACGACTCCTCCAGCGCCCGCGCCTCGGCCCTGGCCAGCTCTTTCAGCAGCTCGGTGACATAAAGCTTGCGCGCCATGTTGTGCGGCAGCCGCACCGCCCGCGCCCGCTCGCGCAACCGCGCGCACGTCTCGTGCGGCACCCGCGCCCGCAGCCCGTCCAGCTCCACCACCAGCTCGCCCTCCGGCACCCGCTGACGCCCGCGCAGCGCCTCGGCCAGCAGCCCGGCCATCCGCACGTCGCCCTTGACCACCGCCGCCGCCGGAGCCTCCGCCGCCCGCGCCCGCACCCCCGGGAACATCTCCCCGACCGTGGTCATCACCACCTGCGTCTCACCCAGCGCCGGCAGCACCTGGCCGATGTAGCGCAGGAACATCGGATTGGGCCCCACCACCAGCACCCCGCGCCGCTCCAGCGTGTCGCGGTGGGTGTAGAGCAGGTACGCCGCCCGGTGCAGCGCCGCCACCGTCTTGCCGGTGCCCGGCCCGCCCTGCACCACCAGGGCCCCCTGCCACGAGGCCCGGATCACCCGGTCCTGCTCGCTCTGGATGGTGGCCACCACGTCGCCCATCCGGCCCGTACGCCCCCGGCGCAACGCCGCCAGCAGCGCCGCCTCGCCCACCAGCGTGCGCCGGTCCCCCTCGCTCATCCCCTCCAGGTCGAACACCTCGTCGTCGATGCCGACCACCACCCGGTCCTTCAGGTGCAGATGCCGCCGTCGCAGCAGCCCGCCCGGATAGGCCGCCGTGGCCACGTAGAACGGCCGCGCCGCCGGAGCCCGCCAGTCGATCAGCACCGACTCGTGCTCCTCGTCGCGCAGCCCGATCCGCCCGATGTAGGTGCGCTGCCCCGCGCCCGCGTCGAGCCGGCCGAAGCACAGGCCGCGCTCGACCGCGTTCAACTGCGCCAGCCGCCGCGCCTGCTCCGACGCCAGCGCTTCACGCTCGACCATCGCCTGCCGCGAGCCCGAGCCGCCCCTGGCGTACACCTCGCGCAGCGCCACCCGCGCCCGCTCCCTCGCGATGTCGAGGCGGTCGTACAGCCAGGACACAGTGCGCTGCTCTGCGTCAAGGGCTTGCGCGAGACCATCTTGACGATTAGTCATTCGGTGGTATACTCCTAACGGGAAGTGTGTGAAGGCTTGATATGATGGATGTTCGAGCTTAACCCCGCGCCCTCTCGCGCGCAAACGCTTCCTCTCATCGTGCGCCCCTCTCTCCGGCCGCCCCTCGTACACGTGCCGTGACCGGGCCGCGTGCCCCTGATCCCGCCGGGCGGGGGCCGGGTGCTAGCTTGACCGTCCATGTCGAACTACCTGCGGGAGCTGTTCTCCCTCCACGGCCGGCGCGCGCTCGTGACCGGCGGCAGCTCCGGCATCGGCTACGCCATGGCCGAGGCCATCGGACGCGCCGGAGCCGAGGTCGTGATCGTGGCCCGCGGGGAGAGCGAGCTGGACAAGGCCACCACCCGGCTGCGCGAGCACGGCGTCACCGCCTCCTGGATCAGCGCCGACCTCGGCGAGCGCGACGACGTCCAGCGCGTCTGCGACGACTCCGGCGACATCGACATCCTCGTCAACGACGCCGCCAACAACATCCGCAAACCCATGGCCGACCTCACCCTCGACGACTACGAACACACCATCGCCGTCAACCTCACCGCTCCCTACCTGCTCGGCCGGCACCACGGGCCGAAAATGGCCGGGCGCGGCTGGGGACGCATCATCAACGTCGGCTCCCAGCAGTCGATCAGCGCCTTCGGCAACAGCGGCGTCTACGGGGCCGCCAAGGCCGCGCTCGCCGGGCTGACCCGCTCCCAGGCCGAGGCGTGGTCGGCCGCCGGGGTGTGCGTCAACACGATCATCCCCGGCTTCGTGCTTACCCCGCTGACCGAGCCCGCCCAGGCCGTCCCCGGCCGCGTCGAGGAACTGGCCGCCCGCCACATGACAGGCCGCAACGGCCTGCCCGGAGACTTCACGGGCGCGGCCGTCTTCCTCGCCGGTGACGCCTGCGCCTTCGTCACCGGCCAGATGCTCTTCGTCGACGGCGGCTTCTCCGTGCACTGACCTCGGGGCACCGACCTCGGGGCACCGACCTCGGGTCGCGCACCGGCGCAGCGCGGCGCTTCCGCGCCGCCCGCAGTGCGGACGGCGGCCTGGGCGGCGGCCCGGCGCCTTTACGTTGTAGATCACTCGCGTCGGAACCGCCGCACGCCCACCCCCTCGTGCCAGGACTCGATCACGAGCTCGTTGCCGTCGACCCTGGTCCACACGACCTCGCGCACCTCGATCCGGAACAGGTGCGAACCGGTGCCGGGCAGTTCGAACGCGGCCAGCACCGCCTCGTCGGTGATCTCCACCGCCCGGCCCGCCAGCTTCAGATCGCCCTCCCACGCGGACGGGTCGGACTCCTCGGGGTCGCGGGAGGTCACGTGGATCGCCATGCGCGGGTCGCGCCGCAGGTCGGCGGCCTTGACTGCGCGCGCCATCGACCCCGTCCACAGCTCCCCGTCACGCAAGCTCGTCTCGACCCCGCTCACCCGGGGCGAACCGTCCTTGCGCAGCGTCGCCAGGACCTTGTGGGTGTAGGAGTCCATCAGCCGCCGCGCGACCTTCGCCAGCTCGGGCGCCTGCCGCTCAAACTCTTCCCATGAAGCCATGCCGCCATCATGGACGTCGCCACCGACGAAATCGCCGCGGCAGCGTTCGTGACAGCGTTCGTGACAGCGTTCGTGACCGCCGGTTTACCGGCGTCAGCGCACCTCTCGACGGTCGGCGGCGCATCGGCGCCCGCTCATGGGGCAGGTGCCCGCCAGGTGGGCGCGCAGTGCGCCGCCGGGCACCGGCCGCCGAGGTCCCGCGCGGCCGGCAGGCGGAGGTTACGCTGGCCCCGCGGCGCCCACGGCACCCGTGGGGCGGGTGAGGGGGACGCGATGATACGCACCTGGCTGAGCGAGCGGTTCGGGCTGGAGGTCCCGCTGGTCGCAGCCCCGATGGCGGGGGTCGGTGACGGGCGGCTGGCGGCGGCCGTGTCCGCGGCGGGGGCGCTCGGCATGTTCGGGCCGCCTCCCACCGCCACGGCCGCGTGGATCGCCCAGCAGGCCGGTGTCGCCGCGGCGGGCGGGCGGCCGTACGGGATCGGGCTGATGGCCTGGGCACTGCGCGACAACCCCGCCCAGCTCGACGCGGTGCTGGAGGCCCGGCCCGCCCTGGTGTCGGTGAGCTTCGGCGACTTCGCCCCCTACGTCGAGCCGCTGCGCCGCGCCGGGATCACCGTCGCCGTCCAGGCGGGCACCACCCAGGAGGCCCGCCAGGCCGAACGCGCCGGTGCGGACGTCGTGGTCGCCCGCGGCGGCGAGGGCGGCGGGCACGGCCGCGACGAGGTGGCCACGCTGCCGCTGCTGCAGGGCGTGCTGGCCGCGGTGAACGTCCCGGTGCTGGCCGCGGGCGGGCTGGCCGGCGCCCGCGGGCTGGC
>NZ_BAAAZP010000134.1:0-937 GCF_039536965.1 Nonomuraea antimicrobica
CCGCCTCCAGCACACCAGGCCGCCGATCGGCATCGGAGATCGCCGCCGTGAACACCGGACCGGCACTCGGCAAAATCCACACGCCCGAGACCAGCTGACCAGGGGCGGATATCTTGCCCACCACCGGAGCGGGCGGAATCGTGTTGGACACCTTCGTGTCCACCCGGGCCGGTACCCAAGCCGACCACGGTCCCGACATTCCGGAGGTGGTCGTGGCCCGCGCCCGCCAGCGGATCTGCCAGCCGTTGATCAGCTTCCCTGCCGGGACGGCCACCCAGGCGTTGTCGCCGGACGCGTACTCCCTGTCCGAGGTGCCCGACCAGATCAGGCCCGCCCCCTGGTCGGGTTTCGCAGGGTCATGCTCCACCTGTACGTCGAGCTTGCCGGATCGGTTCTCCGGGTCGGTCATCCTGGCGTACAGCCACGGCGTCAACGATCTCGCCGTCCACGACGCGGACCCCGGCAGAGCCGGATCCATGCCCAGTGCCTCCACCGACGGCTTGCTCAGGTCGATGCCTGCCGCGACCCAGTCCGACCACGTGCCGACCACGCCGGAGGCCGTCTCACCCCGCGCCCGCCAGCGGACCTTCATGCCATCGGTCAGCTTCCCGGACGGGACCTGAACCCACGCGTTCTCGCCCGAGCCGTACGCCCGTGCACTCTTCCCGGTCCAGATCAAGCCGGTGCCCTGGCCGGTCGCCGCCGGGTCGTGCTCGATCTCCACGGCGAGCGAAGATTCTCCGTTCTCCGGGTCGGTCACCTTGGCGTAGAGCCACGGCGAAGTCGCAGCCGCTGTCCAGGTCGCGGCGTCCCATGTCGCCGGCGTCATCGACAATTCCGCCACGGACGGCTTGCGGATGTCGATGGTGGTGGCGAGCCAGTCGGACCACGGGCCGGCAACGCCGGAAGTGGTTTCGCCTCGTACTCTCCAGCGGAT
>NZ_BAAAZP010000135.1:0-586 GCF_039536965.1 Nonomuraea antimicrobica
CCGCCTCCAGCACACCAGGCCGCCGATCGGCATCGGAGATCGCCGCCGTGAACACCGGACTGGCACTCGGCAAAATCCACACGCCCGAGACCAGCTGACCAGGGGCGGACACCTTGCTTACGGCAGGTGCCGGCGGGATCGTGTCGAAGACCTTTGTGTCGACTCGGGCGGACACCCACTCCGACCACGGACCCGACGCCCCCGACGTGGTCGTCGCCCGCGCCCGCCAGCGGATCTGCCAGCCATCGACCAGCTTGCCCGACGGTACCATCGCCCAGGCGATCGTCCCCGGCGCATACGCCTTGTCCGAAGCCCCTGACCAGATGAGACCAGTTCCCTGACCCGGCACAACCGGGTCATGTTCCACTTCCACGTCCAGCTTGCTCGATCGGTTCTCCGGATCGGACACCCGTGCGTACAACCACGGCGTCAACGATCCCGCCGCCCACGAAGCAGAGCCCGGCAGAGCCGGGTTCATGCCCAGCGACTCCACCAACGGCTCCGTCAGGTCAACGCCTGCCAGCGCCCAGTCGGACCACGGGCCGGCAACGCCGGAAGTGGTTTCGCCTCGTACTCTCCAGCGGAT